>NZ_JBQKUH010000027.1:0-58004 GCF_054968485.1 Leisingera sp. G5_S3_59_S7 | reverse complement strand
CCGGTTCCACCCTGCCGGTTCTGGCAGCGTTCCGGTCCCATTGCTGCCACTAGCCGATCCAAACCTTTCCGCTCAGGGCCTCCTTGAGTGGTTCCTGCAGGTCTTCATAACGCCGCCATTTGCCCCAAGCCCGCGGTATTGATGCCGTCGCGCACCTGCATCCGCGAGGCTGTTTGCACGGTTCGGCGCCGCCCTGAACCGGGCAGCTTCGCGGTTCAGCGGCGGCGCATGGGGCTCCGCAACGCTCCCCCACTCCCACGAGGGCGGTCACAGTCAGCTCCAGAGAACCATCATAATCATCAGCAGGTTCATCGAAGCAAATTGCATCAGCCGCGGCGCCCGCTTACCCTTAGCCGCGGCAAACAGGGCTGCAGGGACAGAGACCGCCAGCCCGGCCAGCGCCAGGCTGCCGCCTGCCGCGCCGGCCAGCCCGGTGCCCGGCCCCCAGGGCGAACCCGGCAGCACCATGCCTTTGAGACCGACGCCGATCACAAGCCCGGTCAGCGCACCGGCAAGGCTCAGGACCGCGCTGCGCGGCTGCCGCGGCTGCCGGCTGCCCAGCATGCTGTCAATCATCTTACGCGTCGGCACGGCGCTCGGCTGCCAGTCAATGCGGTCAATCCGGTCTTCGAAGCTGTTGATATACAATGCATTTCCCCCTGAACTTGCCGCCAGATTCACGAAAAATTAAGGCAAATGCATGACGTCCCGTTGGAGTTAACGGGGCATTAAGAAAAGTTATCCACAGATTAACCCGAGCGGGCAGATTATTCCGGCACATCCGGTCCGGCCGCGCCGGCGCTCTAGCTGCCCCAGATCTTCTTCACATAGTTCTGGGTTTCTTTATACGGCGGCACGCCGCCGTGTTTCACCACCGCTTCCGGCCCGGCATTATAAGCCGCCAGCGCCAGCCGCCAGGAGCCGAACTTGCGGAATTGCCGCGCCAGGTAGCGCGCGCCGCCATCCAGGTTCTGCTTGGGCACCGCCGGGTTGACCCCCAGTGCCCGCGCCGTGGCAGGCATCAGCTGCGCCAGCCCCAGCGCGCCCTTATGCGACTTGGCATTCGGATTCCAGTTGCTCTCCTGCTGGACCAGGCGCAGAAACAGGTCTTCGGGCACGCCATGCTGGCGGGCGGACTCGCGCGCCATTTCCAGATACTGCCCGCGGTACTTGCCGTTATAAGGCAGCGTTCCCGCGGCAGAGGGGATCCCATAGGTTTTCGGCTGCAGCCGGACCGAGTTCTTGTACTGCGCCGCTGCGCGGCCATCCAGCACCCTGGTATGGGCGGCAAACAGGTCCCGCCTGCTTTTCGTGCTGAGTACATCGGCCGCGGCGGGCTGCCCCGCTCCCATGACCGCAATCACCAACCCCGCAACGGCTTTGCGCATTTCCGCTGTCCTGATACTGTCCCACTGCGGGCAATATACCCAATGCGAAACAAAATTAAAGCAACACGGGCGTGAACCGCCGCAAATCCCGCGCGCGTGCCCCGGAAAGCATCCACAGATGCCTGCTTTTCACGCCAGTCATGGGGCTATACTGTCGCCGGAACGCAGCGGGGCCGGATTCGAGCCCTGCCGCTGCTGGACAAGACGAACAGAAACTAAAGGACGGATCCCTATGGCCGGCTCACTCAACAAAGTCATGCTCATCGGCAACCTGGGCCGCGACCCCGAGGTGCGCAGTTTTCAGAACGGCGGCAAGGTCTGCAACCTGCGCATCGCCACGTCGGAAACCTGGAAGGACCGCAACACCGGCGAGCGCCGCGAAAAGACTGAATGGCATTCCGTGGCGGTCTTCAGCGAAGGTCTGGTCCGGGTTTGCGAACAGTATCTGCGCAAAGGTTCCAAGGTTTACGTCGAAGGCCAGCTGCAGACCCGCAAATGGCAGGATCAAAGCGGCCAGGACCGCTATTCCACTGAGGTGGTGCTGCAGGGCTTCGGCTCCACCCTGACCATGCTTGACGGCCGTGGCGAGGGCGGCGGCGGCGGCCAGAGCGGCGGCGGCTATGGCGGCGGCAGCCAGGGCGGCGGCGGGTACGGCGGCGGCTATGACAGCGGTTCCCAAGGCGGCGGCAGCGGCGGCGGGTACGGCGGCGGTGCCTCGCATAATATCGACGACGACGAAATCCCGTTCTGAACCAGCGGCTGCGGCCCGGCTGCCGCAGAAAATGTTCCGGAAAGCCCCCAGGCCCCGTGCCGCGGGGGCTTTTCAAATTCCGCCGTGCTTTTTCGAAGATTTAACGGCTCGCGCAGCGGCCCTTCCCTCGGAAAAACCGGGCCGGCACCCTTTCGCACCGCACCCCGTGCTTGCGCATGGAACCGGCCAAGCGCACTAAGTTATCCAATCAATTTCAACAATTTACCTGACCCACACCTGCCCTCTGCTAACGGCTTCCACTCGCATATGAAGGCGGCCTTGCTGCACAGTCATCCCCTTCCTTCAGGGTAGCCGAATATTAAGACACATTCCGCATTGTGGATGCAACTGATGCGATAAATGTTCAACAAGGGTTCAGATTATGGGTATGCGATTTCTGCAGCATCTCTCGATTAAGGTGAAGATCACCATGCTGCTGGCGGCGCCGCTGCTTCTCAGCCTGTGGTTCATAGGCAATAAGCTGATAGAGCTGTATGAACGGGCACAGATCAACACAGCCCTCGCCGGGGAGCTTCTCGAAGGGACCAGCAGCCTGGTGCATTCGCTGCAGGTCGAACGCGGGATGAGCGCCGCTTACCTGGGCAGCGAGTCGTCTGTGATGCCGGAGGCGCTTGTGAAGATCCGGCAGACAAATGACGCTGCAATGGCCGGTTTTCTTTCCAAGCTGGAGCAGGTGGACCGTGATGGGCTCAGCACCGAAGCCCTGCAGTCATTCCGCGTCGCGCAAACTGAACTGGGCCGGAAAAAGGAAGTCCGCCAGCAGATCGCCAGCCGCGCGATGCCGGTTCGCGCTGCAGTTGAGTATTACACTGATCTGAACACGGCGCTGATCCAGACCGGGCTTTCTGTCGCTCAGCAAATCGACAACCCCCGGATCTCCCAGGAAGCTGTCGCCCTGTCAATGTTCCTGCGGGCCAAGGACGCGGCCGGGCTGGAGCGCGCGGCCGGAGCGGTGGGATTTGCCAATGGCTGGACGCCAACCGATTTTCAGATTTTCGTCGCAACGCATGAACGCTTCAAGGAACGCCTGGACCGCTTTCTTGACTTTGCGACAGTGGAGGACCGCAACGCCGTTGCCAGCCTGAAGTCCACACCTGAAATGAAGAAGTTTGAGGACATCCGGCAAGCCATCCTGAGCGGCGGGGATCTCTCGGGCTTTACCGCCGACTCATGGTTTGCAGCCGCCACAGATATGCTGAAAGTCCTGCGCGGCAAGGAGTCGCTCCTCATACAGCACCTCGAAGAGGACATGGCCGCTTTCGATGCGCAGAACAAACTGCTGCTGACTGAGATGGCCATCTTCACGGCGGTTCTCCTGGCCGGTGTCCTGTTCCTGAGCCTGGTGATTGCGCGCGACATGACCAGCGGTCTGTCGATCCTGAACAAGGCGCTGAAACAGCTCGCCAGCGGTGACGCCAATGCCGAAGTTACCGGTGCCAGCCGCCGGGACGAGATCGGCGCGGTCGCTCGCAATGTCGTCGAGCTGCGCTCCGTTACCCAGCAGAAGCAAGAAGAGGAAACCCGGGCCGAGCAAGAGCGCCGCGAGGAAATCCTGTCAGTCGCCCGCCGCATCGGCGCTGCCCTGATGGATCTGCAGAACAAGCGGCTGGACAACCCTATCACGGAGTTTTTCCCCGTCGAGTTCAAGTCGATCCGGATGGATTTCAACGACTCCCTGAAAGCGCTGAGCGAGGCGGTCTCCTCCATTGGTGAGCTGACCAGCAGCGTCGATGAAAGCACCCGGTCGATTGCGGAAGCTTCGATGGATCTGGCGCACCGCACCGAAGCGGAATCGGCAACGCTGGAGAAAACCACCCATGCAATGCGCGAACTGACTTCCAATGTTCAGCAGTCGGCGGAGAATGCAGGCCGTGCGGAACGGCTGGCCGACAGCGCCCAGACCGGCGTCGCCTCCTGTGACCAGGTGGTGAAGAACACCATTGTTGCGATGGACAAGCTCCAGGAATCCTCGCAGGAGATCTCGCAGATCACCAAGGTGATTCAGGATATCGCCTTCCAGACCAACCTGCTGGCGCTGAATGCCGGCGTGGAGGCCGCCCGGGCCGGCGAAGCGGGCCGCGGCTTTGCGGTGGTCGCCAGCGAAGTGCGGATGCTGGCGCAGCGCTGTGCCGATGCGGTGCAGCAGATCGACGAGCTGACCGCCCGCAGTTCCGAGCAGGTCAAAAACGGCGCCACTCTGGTCGATCAGGCCGGCCAGGCGATGTCCAACGTGAATGAGCAGGTGGGAGAGATTTCCACGCTGGTCGTTGAAATCGCCGGAAATATCAAGGAACAGTCGGTGCAAATGGGCGATGTGAACACCGCCGTGGGCGAGCTGGAAGTGATGGCGCAGCAAAACGCCGCCATGGCCGAGCAGACCACCGCCGCCACCACCTCCCTGTCTGAGCAAGCGCAGGAGCTGCGGGAGCTGGTCACGCAGTTCACCGTTCCTCAGGCCTCCGGCTCTCTGCCAGCGCTCTCCGGCCCGGTTAACGGGGGCGAGCCGCACATGACAGTCGACTTCGACGCCGATCAGCCCGGCTATGACACAGGCAGCGCTGCGGCCTGAGACCGGCCGCCGCCGCGGGCACTCAGCTAAAAAGGGCAGCCGTTGCGGCTGCCCTTTTTTGCGTTTCCGGTCTCAGCCGGTCCATCCTGCCAGTCAGGCCCCGGCGCTGCGCAGCACTGACAGGACCTGCTCCGGCGGCACATCGCCGGTCACAAAGGCCTCGCCGATGCCGCGCGCCAGAATGAACCGCAGCTGGCCGGCAACAACCTTTTTGTCCTGCCCCATCAGCTCCAGCAGCGCCTCCGCCCCGGGCAGTTCACCCGGGATGTCCGCCAGATCGGTCTTCATGCCCATCGCCTTCAGATGCGCCCGCACCCGGCTCGGATCCTCCTGGGAGCACAGGCCCAGTTTCGCCGACAGCTCAAACGCCAGCGCGCAACCGATCGCAACCCCCTCGCCATGCAGCAGCCGGTCCGAATATCCGGTCGCCGCTTCCAGCGCATGGCAAAAGGTGTGGCCCAGGTTCAGCAGCGCCCGGTCGCCCTGCTCGGTCTCGTCGCGCACGACGATATCCGCCTTCATCTGCACCGAGCGCGCCACCGCCTCGACCCGCGCGGCCACATCGCCGGCGGCCAGGGCGGGGCCGTTTTCCTCAAGCCAGGCAAAAAACGCCGCATCGCCCAGCAGCCCGTATTTCACCACTTCGCCATAGCCGGACAGGAAATCGCGCGGCTGCAGCGTTTCCAGCACCGAGGTATCGGCCAGCACCAGCGAGGGCTGATGGAAGGCGCCGATCAGGTTTTTCCCCTGCGGCGCGTTGATGCCGGTCTTGCCACCGACAGAGCTGTCGACCTGCGCCAAGAGAGAGGTCGGGATCTGCACGAACCGCACCCCACGGCGCAGCACGGCGGCGGCAAACCCCGCCAGGTCGCCGATCACCCCGCCGCCAAAGGCGATGACCACGTCGCCGCGCTCCACCTTCTGCTCCAACAGCCACTCCACCGACCGGGTGAACTGCGGCCAGCCCTTGGTTGCCTCGCCCGGCGGCAGTGCCAGAGCGGTCATTTCCACCCCGGCAGCCGCCAGCCCGGCGCGCAAGGCGTCCAGATGCTCCTCCGCCACGGTCTCGTCGGTCAGCACTGCCACCTGCGGGCGTTTCAGCAGCGGCTTGATCCGCTCGCCCGCCTGCGCCAGCAGCCCGGGGCCGATCACCACGTCATAGGCGCGCTCACCCAGCGGCACGTGAACCGTGCGTTCCATCATTTCCACTCCAGTACATCGGGGCGTGCCTTCAACGCGTCCAGCACACGGTCAACCATGGTTTCAATCGCGGCCTGGCCATCGGAGGCGACGGTCAGGTCGGCCTTCGCATAAAGCGGCACCCGCTGCTCGTACAGGCCCCTAAGCGTCGCATAGGGATCGGCTGTGCGCAGCAGCGGCCGGGTGTCGCGGTGGCGGACCCGGTTCCACAGAACATCCAGGCCCGCGTCCAGCCAGACAGAGACCCCTTTGGCGGTGATCACCTCGCGGTTTTCCTGCGCCAGAAACGCCCCGCCGCCGGTCGACAGAATACCGCGCTCCTCCTCCAGCAGGCGGGCAATCACCTGCCGCTCCTTCTGGCGGAAAAACGGCTCACCGTCGCGGGCGAAAATTTCCGGGATGGTCATATTGGCTGCGGCCTCGATCTCGTGGTCGCTGTCCAGAAAGGGCACATCCAGTCGAGCCGCCAGCGCCCGCCCCACAGCGGTTTTGCCAGCCCCCATCATCCCCACCATCACGATGGTTTTCTTCAACTTCCCAGGCACCGGGCCTGCTGCCTTCTGGCCGCTGATTTGCTCTTTTTCGCTCATTCTTCAGTGAATGACGTGATCTTGCGGAAAAGGGAATATATAACTTGGGCAAAAGAGCAGGAAACAGGCATTGGACACGATATGGGGCGTTTGATTAAGTATCTGGTCTATTTGGTAGTTCTCGCCGGGATCGGGCTGGTGGGCTATGCCTATGTGGGGCCGTGGTTCGGCGCCGATTTCCGCGCGCCCAGCACCGAAGTGCGCAAGCCGGTGGTCCTGAATGCGGATTAAGGCAGCTGCCGCAGGGGTCATGATGGCAGGCAGCGCCCTCGCCAATGAGCCCCTGGCAGCGATCGACTGGCTGAACCGGCCGCCGCCGCGCAGCGGCCTGCCCGGCACCGTGCTGCTGGAGCCGCCGGTTACCGGCACCGCCGCCGTGCCGCCCGTGGCTGTCACCCCGCTGGAGACGCTTCAGCCGCCTGTGGGTCTGGTGCCCGCAGCCGCAACCGGGCTGCCGCCCGACATGTGGCGCGGCAGCAGTGCGGAGGATATCGCCCGACTGATCGAAACCGTGCCCGTGCGCGGCAGCCCGGCGATGCAGGCGCTGCTGTTCACCCTGCTGCTGTCGGAAAGCCGCCCGCCCGCCAACTCCAAGGACCGGATCCTGCTGGCCCGGCTCGACCGGCTGCTGGCCTTGGGGGCCGCCGACCCGTCGCAGGCGCTGGCGGAACACGCAGGCCCCATCAGCAGCAAAGAGCGCTTTGCCCGCTGGTTCGATACCACCCTGCTGACCGGCAGCGAGGATGCTTCCTGCGAAGCGCTCGCCGCGGCCCCGCACCTGTCGGACAGCTATGGCGCCAGGATCTTCTGCGCAGCGCGGCGCAGCGACTGGCCGACCGCAGCGCTGATGCTGGAAACCGCCCACGCGCTGGAGCTGCTGCCCAAGGAGCGGATGGACCTGCTGGACCGGTTCCTCAACCCCGACCTGTTTGAGATGGCACCGCCGCTGCCCCATCCGGCGGATCCGGATCCGCTGACCTTCCGCCTGTTTGAAACCATTGGCGAACCGATGCCCACGGCGCCGCTGCCGCCGGCCTTTGCCGCGGCGGACCTGCGCGACATTGCCGGCTGGAAAGCCCAGCTGGAGGCAGCTGAGCGGCTGGCGCGCGGCGGTGCGCTCAACCCCAACCAGTACCTTGGCTTGTTCAGCGACCGCAAACCGGCCGCCTCAGGCGGCATTTGGGACCGGGTTGCTGCCGTGCAGCAGCTTGAGCATGACCTGAACTCGGGCAGTGCTGACGCACTCGCTGCCTCCCTGCCCCGCGCCTGGGCGGCGATGCAGCAGGCAGGCACCGAAACCGTTTTCGCCGATCTTTTTGCCGAGCCGCTTGCCCGGGCAGACCTGAACGGCCCGGAAAAGGCATTGGCCTGGCGCATCCGCTTGCTGTCACCGCTCTATGAGCTCGCCGCGCACGCCGCCCCTGCCGCCGGCGCCGAGGAGCAGTTCCTGGCAGGGCTTGCCCAGGGACGTCCCGGCGATGCCCCGGCCCCGTCGCCGCTGGCGGAAGCCATCGCGCTGGGGTTCGAACCGGAACGGCCCGTTCCCGCCCGGATCCGGCAGCTGCTGGACAACGGCCAGCTGGGCGAGGCGATCCTGCGCAGCATGGTGCTGTTTGCTCAGGGCGCCGACGGCAATCTGGGCGATCTGACCGCCGCTCTGGCCGCCTTCCGCGCCGTCGGGCTGGAGGACACCGCCCGGCGGGCCTCCCTGCAGCTGATGCTGCTGGAGCGGCAGTGACATGGCTGCCCCCGCCGCGAACTTTCAATGGATTTCCACCTTTCTCGACGCCCAGGCGGCAGAGACCGGCGCCTCGCAGAACACATTGCTGGCCTATGGCCGCGATCTCAAGGACCTGACTGCCTGGCTGGAGCACCGCTCTCTGGATTTTCATACCGCTTCCCAGGATGATATCGAGGCCTACCTGATCAACTGCGACGCGCAAGGACTGGCCCGCTCCACCCGGGCGCGGCGGCTGTCGGCGGTCAAGCAGATCTACCGGTTTGCGTTCGAGGAAGGCTGGCGCGAGGACAACCCGGCAATTCAGATCCGCGGTCCGGGCCGCGAGAAACGGCTGCCGAAAACGCTGGAGGTGATCGAGGTCGACCGCCTGCTGGAGGCCGCCCGCAAGACCGGCCGCAGCGAGGCCGACCGGCTGCGCAACACCTGCCTTATGGAACTTCTCTATGCCACCGGAATGCGGGTGACGGAGCTGGTCTCGCTGCCGGTCTCCGCCGCCCGCGGCGATCCCAGGATGCTCTTGATTCTCGGCAAAGGCGGCAAGGAGCGCATGGTGCCGCTGTCGCCGCCCGCGCGCGAAGCGCTGGCGGCCTGGCTGCTGGTCCGCGACGCGGCGGAGGACGAGCGCGAGCAGAAGGGCACTCCGGCCTCCCGGTTCCTGTTCCCCTCGCGCGGCAGATCCGGCCACCTGACCCGGCACAGATTCTATCTGCTGATCAAGGAACTGGCGGTGACCGGAGGCGTTTCACCGGACAAGGTCACACCCCACACCCTGCGCCATGCGTTTGCCACCCACTTGCTGGCCAATGGCGCCGACCTGCGCGCCATCCAGGCATTGCTGGGGCATGCCGACATTGCCACCACCGAGATCTACACCCACGTGCTGGACGCCCGGCTGCAGGAACTGGTGCTGGAGCATCACCCGCTGGCCAAGGACGGCTGACGGCGCCTGCAGAACTTGAAGCGCAGGCCCTAAGACCCCATAACTGTGCAGACATTCTCAACAACGGACTCCAAATGGACCCCGCCACACCTGTTTTTGACAGCGACTTCTGGATCACTGCCGGCTCGATTGCACTGCTGCTTGTGTGCTCCGGCTTTTTCTCCGGCTCCGAGACCGCGCTGACGGCCGCCTCTCGCGGTAAGCTGCGCAGCCAGGCCGACAAAGGCTCGGCGGGGGCCAGACGCGCGCTCCAGATCACCGAAGACAACGAACGGCTGATCGGCTCGGTCCTGCTGGGCAACAACGTCGTAAACATCCTCGCGGCTTCGCTCGCCACCGCGCTTTTCACCCGTATCTTCGGTGAAGGCGGCGTTGCGATGGCCACGCTGGTGATGACCCTGCTGGTGCTGATCTTTGCCGAGGTTTTGCCCAAGACCTACGCCATTTCCAACGCCGAAAAGGCCGCCTCCGCCGTCTCGGCGCCGATCGGTCTCATCGTCAAGGTTCTGTCGCCGGTGGTGGGCGCGGTGCGGCTTTTCGTGCGCGGCGTGCTGCGTGTCTTTGGCGTCCGCATCGACCCGGACAGCCACATCATGGCGGTGCGCGAGGAGATTGCCGGCGCCCTGCACCTGGGCCATTCCGAAGGCGTGGTCGAAAAAGAGGACCGCGACCGCATCCTGGGCGCGCTGGACCTGTCCGACCGCTTTGTAGAGGAAATCATGCTGCACCGCTCCAACATCGAGATGATCGACGCGGACGCAGAGCCCGAAACCATTCTGGAACAGTGCCTGCAAAGCCAGCACACCCGCCTGCCGGTGTTCCGCGGCGAGCAGGAAAACATCATCGGCGTGGTCCACGCCAAGGATCTGTTCCGAACCATGTACACCCAGGCCGGCGGCGCCGAAGGCGATTCCGAACGGCTGAAAGCCTTCGACATCACCGAGGTCGCCAAGGCCCCGTATTTCGTGCCCGAAACCACAACCCTGGACGAGCAGATGCGGCAGTTCCTGCGGATGCACTCGCATTTTGCGCTGGTGGTGGATGAATACGGCGCCCTGCAGGGCCTGATCACGCTGGAGGATATCCTGGAAGAGATCGTCGGCGAAATCACCGACGAATTCGACCCTGACGAGGAAATCATCGTCAAGAAGACGCCCGAGGGCTCCTATCTGGTCGACGGCGCCGCCACCATCCGCGACGTGAACCGCGCCACCGAATGGAACCTGCCGGACGACGAGGCCAAC
Source organism: Leisingera sp. G5_S3_59_S7 (assembly GCF_054968485.1). Classification (NCBI taxonomy): domain Bacteria; kingdom Pseudomonadati; phylum Pseudomonadota; class Alphaproteobacteria; order Rhodobacterales; family Roseobacteraceae; genus Leisingera; species Leisingera sp. G5_S3_59_S7. The sequence goes on along the minus strand of NZ_JBQKUH010000027.1, from coordinate 47,560 downwards.
ACGATTGCCGGCCTGGTGATCCACGAGGCGCAGATGATCCCGACCAAGGGCCAGGTGTTCTCGTTCCACGGGTTCCGTTTTGAGGTCACCGAACGGGAAGGCAACCGGGTGACCGGCCTCAGGATCCGGCCCCTGTCATGAGGCCCGCGAAGTGCCCTGACAGCCGGCAGGTGCAGCCGTGACACGCGCGGCTGCGCTGGCCTGGGATGGCTTTGACAGGGTTGTGCTGGACTTGTTCCGCCAGCTCCGCTGGTCTTTCCTGCCGCCGCTGCTGATCTATTTCGCCTATGGCGCGCAGGGCATCACCACCGTCGCCGCCTCATTTTTTGTCAAGGAATACCTGGACTTGTCCGCCGCCTTTCTGGCGGGGCTGGCATTCTGGGTCGGGCTGCCCTGGGCGTTGAAGATGCCGCTGGGACATCTGGTTGACCTGATCTGGCGCTGGAAATACCTGCTGATCCTAGTGGGGGCCGGGCTGATGGCCGGCAGCTACGGCATCCTGGCCGCCATCGTGCTGGAACCGGCGCTGATGGATGCGGTGATGCCCGTCAGCGCCTGGTACGTCACCGCCGCGCTGCTGGCGCCTTGCGGTTTCGTGCTGCAGGACGTGGTGGCGGACGCCATGTCGGTGGAGGCGGTGCCCCACACCGACGCCCGCGGCAATCCCCTGCCCGAGGCTGAGACCAAATCCCTGCACACCACCATGCAGACCTTCGGCCGCATCGCGCTGATCGGCGGCTCCAGCGCCGCCGCGGCCTTGAACGTTGCCCTGTTCGACGGCGCCGACGCGCTGCCGCAACCGGAAAAGGGCGCGCTTTACGGCTTTGTCTTCACTCTCGCCCTGCTGATCCCGGTGATTTCGCTCTCCGGTGTGGCGCTGGCGATCTGGCAAAAGTGGCGCAAGGCCAACCGGCTGCGACGCGCGGGCGTGGCGGAGGCCGATATCCGCAGCCGCATTGACCTCCCGCGTGAGCCGGTCGCCCCGAACCACTGGTACTTCATCGGCGGCGGCGCCTTTGTCGCGCTGTCGCTGGCCGTGGGTCTGGGCGATGTACCCTATTCGCAGGAAATCGTCTTTGCAGGCTCCATGGCCATCGTGCTGTTCCTGATGCGCCAGCTGGTGGCGGTACTGCCCGCAGATCAGGCCCGCACCCTGATCGGCACTGCCATCATCATCTTTGTCTACCGCGCCACCCCCTTGCGCGGCCCCGGCGCCACCTGGTTTGAAATCGACGTGCTGGGGTTCGACCAGCAGTTCCTGTCGGTCCTGTCCCTCATCACCTCGCTGCTGACGCTGGCGGGCATGCTGATCTTCCGCCCGATGATGGCCAGCCGCCCGATTGCCTGGATTGTCGCCTTCCTGGCGATCACCGAGGCCGTCCTCAGCCTGCCCAACATCGCGCTTTACTACGGTGTTCACCACTGGACCGCCGCGATGACCGGTGGCGTGGTCGACGCCCGCTTTATCGCCATCGTCGACACCGCGGTGGAATCCCCGTTGGGCCAGGTTGCGATGATCCCGATGCTCGCCTGGATCGCCCGCAACGCGCCGTCGGGGCTCAAGGCGACCTTCTTTGCGGTCATGGCCTCCTTCACCAACCTGGCGCTCTCGGCCTCCAGCCTGGGCACCAAATACCTGAACGAGATCTTTGTGGTGACGCGCGAGGTCACAGATTCGGCTGGCAGCATCACCACCCCTGCGGATTATTCCCAGCTGGGCATGCTCCTGATCACGGTTGGTGTCATTCTTCTGGCCGCACCGCTGACTGCCATTTTCCTCATCCAGAACAGCCGTTTCCGCACCTCTGAATAACCCCGTCAGCCTCCGGCGGTCCGTTAGCGGCATTCCGCGCCGTTTTTCTTCTGGACTACTGTTCACTTCTGTACAGAATGCAGGAAACGCCTATTCAGGGAGGCCCGAATGAAAACCACCACCCGCGTGGCAGTGATCGGCGGCGGCGTCGTCGGCTGCTCTGTCCTCTACCACCTGACCAAGCTCGGTTGGTCCGACGTCATGCTGATCGAACGCTCCGAGCTGACCAGCGGCTCCACTTGGCACGCGGCGGGCGGGTTCCACACCCTGAACGGCGATACCAACATGGCCGCGCTGCAGGGCTACACCATCAAGCTGTATAAAGAGCTGGAAGAGATCACCGGCATGTCCTGCGGGTTGCACCACGTCGGCGGCGTCACCCTGGCCGAGACCCAGGAACGCTTCGACATGCTGAAGGCCGAGCGCGCCAAGCACCGCTTCATGGGGCTGGAGACCGAAATCGTCTCCCCCGAAGAGATCAAGAAAATCGCCCCCGTCACCAACGTGGACGGCATCATCGGCGGTCTGTATGACCCGCTCGACGGCCACCTCGACCCTTCCGGCACCACCCACGCCTATGCCAAGGCCGCGCGCATGGGCGGCGCCACGATTGAGACCCACTGCAAGGTGATCGAAACCAACCAGCGCCCCGACGGCACCTGGGATGTGGTCACAAGCAAGGGCACCATCCACGCAGAGCATGTGGTCAACGCAGGCGGCCTGTGGGCGCGCGAGGTCGGCGCCATGGCGGGCGTCTACTTCCCCCTCCACCCGATGGAGCACCAGTATATCGTCACCGACGAGGTGCCGATGATCGCCGAAATCATTGATGGCGGCGGCGAGCATCCGCATGTGATGGACCCGGCCGGCGAAAGCTACCTCCGGCAAGAGGGCCCCGGCCTCTGCATCGGTTTCTATGAACAGCCCTGCAAACCTTGGGCGGTCGACGGCACCCCCTGGGACTTCGGCCACGAGCTGCTGCCCGACGATTTCGACAAGATCGAGGATTCCATCGCCTTCGCCTACAACCGCTTCCCGGCGCTGGAGGCCGCAGGCGTCAAATCGGTGATCCACGGCCCCTTCACCTTTGCCCCGGACGGCAACCCGCTGGTCGGCCCGGTGCCCGGTATGCGCAACTACTGGTCCGCCTGTGCCGTCATGGCCGGGTTCAGTCAGGGCGGCGGCGTCGGCCTGATGCTGGCCCAGTGGATGGTCGAGGGCGAATGCGAGCGCGACACCTTTGCGATGGACTGCGCCCGCTTCGGCGACTGGATCACCCCGGGCTACACCCGGCCGAAAGTCATTGAAAACTATCAGAAACGCTTCTCCATCGCCTACCCGAACGAGGAGCTGCCTGCCGCCCGCCCGTTCCGCACCACCCCGATGTACGACATCTTCGATGGCATGGGCGCGGTCTGGGGCGCGCAGTACGGCATGGAGGTCCCGAACTACTTCGCCGAAGGGGACGAGCCGCGCTATGAAACCCCCTCCTTCCGCCGCTCCAACGCGTTCGAGGCCGCCGCGCGCGAGGTCAAGGCAGTGCGTGAAAACGTCGGCATCAACGAGGTCCACAACTTCGGCAAGCACCTGGTCAAGGGCGCCGGCGCCCGCGCCTGGCTCGACCGCATTATGGCGGGCCGGGTGCCGCAGCCGGGCCGCCTGTCGCTGACCCCGATGCTGTCGCCCAAGGGCCGCCTGATCGGTGATTTCACCATTTCCTGCCTGTCGGAGGAAGAATTCCAGCTCACCGCCTCCTACGGCTCACAAGCCTATCACATGCGCTGGTTCCTGCAGAACCTGGACGACGGCGTCAGCCTTGAGAATATCTCTGACACCCGCAACGGCTTTCAGATCGCAGGCCCCAAGGCGCGCGAGGTGCTGCAGGCCTGCACTCGTCAAGACATCTCGGACATGCGCTTCATGGACGTGCGCCGCCTGACCGTGGGCATGGCCGACTGCATCGTGCAGCGCGTCAGCTACACTGGCGATCTGGGTTATGAGATCTACTGCGATCTGCCCAGCCAGCGCGCCCTCTGGGATGCGCTGTGGAATGCAGGTCAGCCGATGGGCATGAAACCTTTCGGCATGCGGGCGATGATGTCGCTGCGCCTCGACAAGTTCTTCGGCTCCTGGCTGCGGGAGTTCTCGCCAGACTACACCGCCGCGGAAACCGGGCTGGACCGCTTCATCTCCTTCAAGAAACCCGTTGATTTCGTCGGCCGCGCCGCGGCCGAGGCCGAACGCGCTGCAGGCCCCGCCCGCCAGCTCTGCGCCTTTGAAGTCGAAGCGGACGACGCCGATGTGGTGGCCTATGAGCCGATCTGGCTGGACGGGGGGGTCGTGGGCTTCTGCACCTCTGGCGGCTACTCGCACTATGCGCAGAAATCCATCGCGCTGGGGTTTGTCCCCACGGGGAAAGCCGTTGAAGGCCTGGAAGTGGAAATCGAAATCCTCGGCAAGATGTACAAGGCCCGGCTGATCACCCAGCCGCTGTTCGACGCCGACGGCGCCCGGATGCGCGGCTGAGGCCCAAAAGCACCGGAGTCAGGTCAGCCCGCCTGACCTGACTCCGCGCTGTTGCGAAGGCAGCGCACGCTGACGCCGCGAAACCCGCGCAACACATAGGTCAGCGGCCGCACCCGAATGTTTCGCGCGCGAAACATTCGGTCACCCCTGCTGACCTATGCGGCTTTCACTGGATCCGTCTCTTCATCTGGCTAAAAATATCCCCGCCGGAGGCATCCATCAGCCCGGCACAGCGCCGAGGTTTGAACAGTCATGACCGCCATCGCCATTCTCCTGCTCGCCGCCGGCGCGTCGTCCCGGATGCAGGGCCGCGACAAGCTGATGGAGGAGGTGGAGGGCCAGCCCCTGCTGACCCTGATGTGCCGCCGCGCCGCGCTGTCCGGGCTGCCGGTCTTTGTCACCCTGCCCAGCCTGTCCCATCCGCGGGCGGACGCAACAGGCGATGCAACCCAGGTACCGGTGCCTGACGCAGCTGAGGGCATGGCCGCCTCCATCCGCCGCGGCACCGCGGCGCTGCCTGCTGAGACGGAGGCGGTGATGATTCTGCCCGCCGACATGCCGGAGATCACGGCGCAGGACATACTGCACCTCGCCGCGCATTACCGCGGACCAGACAGCCCCATCCTGCGCGCCACGGGACAGGACGGCACACCAGGCCATCCGGTGCTGTTCCCGCGGCGCTGCTTTGCGGCCCTGAAATCCCTGCGCGGCGACCAAGGCGCCCGCAGCATCCTGAAAGCCGAAACGGTCCAGCCTGTTTCCCTGCCCGGCCGCCACGCGCTGACCGACCTGGACACACCCGAAGACTGGGCCGCCTGGCGCCGCCGCCGCTGACCCGCGCCGCTAATGCAGAGAAGGCAGGGCACAAGGCCCTGCCTTCCTGCGCTACGCTCTTATCCACCGCTTCCCCCAAAGCGGCAGCTGCACCTTTCAGTGCACAAGCAGATGCGCCTCGTGTTTACGCAAGGACCGGCGCGCCGCGGTATAACCCTCGCGGCCTTTTAGCGATTTCAGCTCCGGGAACAGCTCGAACAGTTCATTGCGCTGTGCATTGTCCAGGCCGCGCAAGGACTGGTCGCCGGGCTGGAAGCTCTCGGTCCAGGCGCCATCGGACAGCACCACTTCATGCTGATCGAACATGAAGTGAATATAGGTGATCTTGGACACCTCCACCCGGTCGACACCGCGCAAGCCAGTCAGATGCTTGGCTGCCACCAGAACCTCACGGTCCTCGAAATACAGCGCGGTCTTGTCGTTGGCGACCAGCACGCGGTGGTTGGGGCTGACCATCATGTCGCGCTCCGGCAGGCCGTTGCCCAGGGCGCCCCTGCGGATCAGCACCGGCTGCAGATGCGACGCGCCGGCCAGGTCCCGGCCTTCCAGCGTGCGCGCCGCGATCCAGCGGATTTCCTGGATGCCGTTGTCGCGGGTGATCACCCGGTCGCCGGCCTTCAGATCCTCGACCCGGCGCTCGCCCAGCGGAGTGGCGATCAGCGTGCCCGGTGTAAAGCAAGGAATGATCTGCTCGATCTCTCCAAAGGTCATCGAGCCGGTCACAGCGCCGTCGCCGTCCAGGAAATTGACAGTGCCCGAGATGCTGTTGCCATCCGCATCCTCGGTCACGCCAGTCAGCTCAAACGGGCCGGAGCCGCGCAGATCCAAGGAATCGAAATCATCGCCGCCCGAGCCGCCGTTCACGACGTCACCGGCAGTGCCGCCCAGGAAGGTGTCGCGGCCCCCGCCACCCGACAGGGTGTCCGCCCCGTGGCCGCCGGTGATCAGATCGTTGCCCGCCCCGCCCCTGACCACGTCGTCGTCGATGCCGGCGTCAATTGTGTCATCGCCCGACCCGCCGGTGATATAATCGTCATCATCCTGGCCATAGATCAGGTCGTTGCCGCCGCCGCCGTGGATGGTGTCCATCCCATTGGCGGGGTCCGGGTCAGCCGGGCGGCCGTCGCTGCCGTCATCGGTGATGTTCAGCCCGTCGGGGAACGCCGGGTCCAGCCCGCCAAAGATGGTATCATCGCCGCCGCGCCCGTAAAGGATATCGGAGCCTTCATTGCCGGCCAGAAAGTCATCACCCGCGCCGCCGTCGATGGTGTCGTCGTCGATACCGCCGTCGATCACATCCATGCCGGTGCCGCCGTTAATCAGGTCGGCATCGTCCCCTGTCGAGATGGTATCGTTTCCGGCACCGCCCAGCACCGTGTCCATATCGTCCGCCGGGTCCGGATCCGCGGGGATGAAGGGGATGTCCGGGTCGGTGCCGGTGTAGCCCGGGAAACCGCGGTCCGGCAGCGGCACACCGCTGTCCCTGGAGGTGTCGATGACATCGTCGCCGGTGCCGCCGTCCACGGAGTCGGAGCCGTCGCCGCCGTCAATGGTGTCGTTTCCGCCGCCGCCCAGGATGGTGTCATCGCCCTCGCCGCCGGTCAGCAGGTCGTCGCCCGGCACCACCGGGTCCAGCGGATCCGATGAGTAATCGAAATGGGTGTTATCAAAGCTCGTGCCCGAGGTGCCCAGATCGACAGTCAGCAGGACGTCGTCGAAGTCCCTGTCTCCAAGGCCGGGCAGATCCTCGAAACCGATCTGCACGGAGCCGTCCGGGTTCTGGCCAAAGCCATGAGTGTGGACCAGCCCATCGGAATTCAAACCGGCATTGCCGCCATATCCGGAGGAGTAATACGTGCCCTTGGCGTTGGAGATGCCGACCCCGACAATGGCGCCTTCGGGGGCGACGTAGGTGAAGCTGCCGCCAACGCTCTCGTTGGCGTTTTCGGTCAGCACCACCACGTTGCTGATCTCACCGGTCTCCGGGTCGATGGTATAGGCGAAAAGCTGGTTTGCGATGCCCGCGGTGGTGCGGTCGATTGTAATGGTAACTGCCGCAGTGGCGCCGGACACACCGTCGCCCAGGATCAGGTCGCCGCCGCTGCCGCCCTCGACGGTGTCATCACCTGCGTCGGCATAGATGCTGTCATCACCCGCGCCGCCCAGAATGACATCATCATCCGACCCTGCCGCCGGGCCGGTGGCGTCGGCGTTGTCCACCATGTCACCGTCCGGATCGCCGGTGTAGGCGGCATCAATCAGGTCATCGCCCGAAGTGCCCTCGACAATCCCGTCCCGTGCCGGGTTCGGCTGCTCGTCGTTCTTTGTCATTACCCTCTCCTCACCGGTCGGGTGAAAACCCAACTGCCGGGCCCGCCGGACAGCCATGCGGTCTGCCGCAGTCAAAACACCAGCCCACGCGGGTAGAGAGCCAATGCGCGCACGCACCGGATTGCGCGCCTGAATGACGCGCAAGCGGATAGCAGCAGCTTTTTAATCAGTGGTGCGCCCGAAAAATCAGCATCGGGATTTGTCTTAAAATTTAGCAGTCCACCACAGTCCAGCAGCTCGCAGAACTCGCCCCCCAAAATGGGCTAGACCATGCATACTTTAGGCACCTGCGCCCTCAAAGCCGAAAAATTGCCTAAAATTCCTCGCATTGTCCTCGCCATCTGGCCGGCAGCAGCAGCGTCCCGCCGCGCATTGTTTCCACCGAAGCGGGAAGCACGCTCCGCAACCTGCCGAAATATGCACAGCGCCGCATGCAACAGAGGTCCCAGGGTGGCATTCGTTTCCATTTTCGAAACACAATCCAACGATCAGACTGCCCCGGAAACCCGCCAGGACCGCCTGGCGGCACTTCGGGAAATGGACTGTTATTGGTTTCAATTCACCGGAAATACTGAGTTTGTTTCCCGAAACGCGCAATCCCGCCCGCCTCTCTTTCGAATCAAAGCCCCTAACCGAAGGGTCAGCGCGGCCAGACCCGAAAGCGAATAACGCTAAAAAATTTAGCGAACCCTCCAGCACTCAGCCGCCGCCAGCCCGCAGCCCAGCCCGACGTAGAGCCACTGCGCGGCCCGGCCAAAAATCAATAATCCCGCACCTGGAAAATCCGGGTATACTTGGCTTCATCAACAGACAGGAGACCACAATGCTATACCCGCTCGCCACGCTCGAAACCGAGAAGCTCAACGCGATCCAGGATCTCGAGAAGGATATCGGCAGCCCTGTGGTGGCGCTGGCCGAGGTCGAGGCGGATACCGCGGCGCTGCCGGAAGATCAGCTCAAGAAGCTGCAGGAGCTGGAAGAGGAACTGGGCGTCGTTCTGGTGGCGGTCCGGCCCAACTGATTCAAACCGCAGGACTTAGCTGCACAAGCCGCGAGCACAGCCGCACGGCACTAGCACCGGCCGCGCATCCGGGCAACTGATTGCATCTAACTGGGGGTTATGGCGGAGAGACAGGGATTCGAACCCTGGAGACGGTTTCCCGCCTACACACTTTCCAGGCGTGCGCCTTCGACCACTCGGCCACCTCTCCGTTGAGGGGGCTTTTGAAGGATCGGCAGGGGAATTGCAAGAGCCGAAATGGCAAAAAATGCGCCTTCCCCCGCATTCTTTTTCAGGCCTCCAGATGCAGGTAGACGCGGCGGTTCTGCTTGCCCTTTTTTTCCACCTTGCCGAGGCGGATTCTGCCGATTTCAGCGGTGCGCCTGACGTGGGTGCCGCCGCAGGGCTGCAGGTCGATCTGCTCATCCGCGGTGCCGATCCGCACCAGCCGCACCTGCCCTGCCCCGCGCGGCGGCGAAACCGACATGGTTTTGACCAGCTGCGGATTGGCGTCCAGTTCGGCGTCTGTGATCCAGTCCTCTGTCACCTCCAGATCGCGGTCAATGAGCGCCTGCAGCCGGTCCTGCAGCGCCTGTTTGTCCTCCGGCGCTTCGGGCATGTTGAAATCGAGCCGCCCCTTGCCATCGCTGATGGAGCCGCCGGTGACCTCCAGCGGGATCACCACCGACAGCAGATGCAGCGCGGTGTGCACCCGCATATGGCCATAACGGCGGTCCCAATTAAGGACCTGGGTCACCGTGGCACCCACTGGCGGCAGGGCCGAGCCCTCCTCCGGCACCAGCACGACGGCGCCATCCTCACCCTTGACGGTGGTGGCGATGCTGCATTGCCCCTCCGCCCACAGCAGCTTGCCGCTGTCGTCGGGCTGGCCGCCGCCGGTGGCGTAAAACAAAGTGCGGTCCAGGATGATCCCGCCCTGCTTTGTGTGCGCCAGAACCTCGGCTTCGGTCATCCGGGCGTAAGCGTCCTTGCGGTACAGCAGCTCACTTGTCGGCATCTGCCTCTCCTTCGGCATCGTTGTCGGGATCGTGCTGCAGATCGTCCAGATCCGGCTTTGGCGGAGCGGTCGCGGGGGCGGCAGCCGGTGCTTCAGCAGAGCTTGCAGCTTTGGCCTGGGCCAGCGCTTCCGGATTGCGGATCCAGATGTCGCGCTGCATGAAGGGGATCTCGATCCCTTCTTCCTCAAACCGCTTGGCAATTTCATAGTTCAAGTCGGATTTCACCGACAGGACCCAGTTCACGTCGCGCAGGATGGCGCGGATCTCGAAGTCAAGGGAATCGGCGCCGAAGCCCTGGAACACCACTGTGGGCGCAGGATTGAGCAGCACCATCGGATGGGCCTTGGCGATCTCGTTCAGGACCGCCTCCACCTTGCGCGGGTCGGTGCCATAGGCGACGCCCACCGGCACGATTACCCGGCCCACGGTGTTGCCGCGGGTGTAGTTGGTGACGGTGCCCGAAATCAGGTCCGAGTTCGGCACGATCACATCGGTGCGGTCAAACGTTTCGATCCGGGTGGAGCGCACCGAGATGTCGCGGACGTATCCCATCAGCCCGCCGACTTCGATCCAGTCGCCCTTGGAGACCGGACGCTCGATCAGCAGGATGATGCCGGAGACGAAGTTGGACACGATGGTCTGCAGGCCGAAGCCGATACCGACCGACAGCGCACCGGCAACGATGGCCAGCGAGGACAGATCGAGCCCCGCCATGGAGATGGCCACCACCGCCGCCAGGAAGATACCGACATAGCCAAGCCCGGAGGTGATCGCGTTCTGGCCGCCCGGGTCGATCTTGGTCTTGGGCAGCAGCGAGTTGCGCAGGGACCCCTGCACCAGCCGCGTCAGGGCGTAGCCGATGGCGAAAACAATGGCGAACGTCAGAAAGGCGGTGGGCGAAATCCGGGTGCCGCCGATCTGGAAGCCTTCGAGGAACCGCGACCACAGCTCTGTCAGGTCGGCCACCCGCGCGCCCCAGATCAGCGCCAGAAGCGGCAGCGCGAGGGTGACCAGCAGGAAACCGATCAGCACCGCAAACAGCGAATCCCGCGCCTCGGAACCCTTGCCGGACAGCCAGCCGTAGACATCGCCCAGGAAGCGCTGCAGCACCAAAAGGGCCGCCAGCAGCGCCAAGGTGGAAGCCGCCGGGTAGATCAGCGCCTCTGCCGCGTTGACATAGCCGAAGGCGGCCAGCACCGGCGACACGAACCCCAGGAGGTAGGTGGCGCGGCGCACCAGCGTCATGACCCGGTTGGCACCGGCGGCAATCGCGCCGTCCTCGTCGGTGTCATCCTCGCTTTGCTGCTGGCGGCGCTTTGCGCCGATCCTGTGCAAGCGCAGCAGCACCAGCGCCGCACCCATGATCAGCGGGAAACTGGCGACCGCATGGGCCTCTGCCGGGATGTTGTCGATGTTTTCCATCAGGCTAAGCGCATCCTGCAGAACCAGGATCACCGCCAGGATATCGACCATCAGCCGGGTTTCGTTCAGGCGCCCGTCCTGCACCGGCACCAGGTCGTTATCGATCCGGCCGGAAAACAGCTGGTTGCCCAGCCAGTGGAAGGACAGGATCAGCAGAGCCCAGCCGGGGATATGGTCCAGCAGAACCGCGCCGCGGAACCCGAGGATGCCGGACAGGTCAATGGCTGCCGTCAGGAGGAGGATGCCCACAAAAGGCAGGATCACCTCCAGCAGCGAAACCACAAACCCCCAGACACCGCGGCCGCTGCTGCCGAACTGGCGCAGGTAATCGCCCGCCGCATGGGCCCAGGGCCGGCCGCGCAGCAGCAGCAGCGCGGAAATCACCAGCAGCAGAAGCAAGGCAGGCAGGCTGTTCTGGATCCGCTCTGCGGTGGTGGCGCTGCCGATGCGGGTGGCCGTTTCATTCAGAAGCGATCCGGCAGACCGCGACAAGGTGCGCCACGCGCCCGGCCAGTTTTCCGGATTGAGCGGCGACGGGCCGCGCTCCAGCAATTTCCGGGTGCGGCGTTCGCGGATGATCTTGTCGATTTCGGTGATCAGGCCATTGGCGCGGCTGAAGGCCTCTTCGGCCACGATGCGCGGGACCTTCAGGTCCTTAAGCTGCTGCTCCAGCGAGCTGCGCAGCTGGGCGATGTCCTCGGGTTCGCTCTCGCCCTCGGCGGGCGGCTCGCCCAAGGCGGCAAGCTGGCCTTCCAGCGTCTTAATGCGGTCGCCGTTATCGGTGCGCGCGTCGAGGAAATTCTGACGGTATCCGGCCAGCTCCGTGCGCAGGGTTTCCAGCGCGGCGCTGGAGGCCCGCCTGGCGTCAATCACCTCCTCCGCGCGGTTGGCGGTCTTGAGCCAGTCCTGATAAACGGCCCGGGATTCAGCATTCAGCTGCGCCAGGGCAGGCACAGCGAGGCCGGCCACAAGGGCCAGCCCCAGCAAAACAGTCCGCAAAGCGGTTATGATAGGTGTCATACGTCCTCAAATACGCCGGGAATCGACGCGGGCGTATGGGTCATCCATTCCGGCACCGGCAGGTCTTTCTCCCGCAGGAAATCCGGATTGAACAGCTTGGACTGGTAGCGGGTGCCATAGTCGCACAGAACGGTGACGATGGTTTTGCCCGGGCCCATGTCCTTGGCCATGCGCACAGCGCCTGCAATGTTGATGCCGGAGGAGCCGCCCAGCACCAGGCCTTCCTCATGCAGCAGGTCAAAGACATACGGCAGTGCCTCGCTGTCCGGCACCTGATAGCTGTAATCAGGGGTGAAGCCTTCCAGGTTCCTGGTGATCCGGCCCTGGCCGATGCCCTCGGTGATTGAGCTGCCCTCAGCGGCCAGCTCGCCAGTGGTGTAATAGGAATACAGCGCCGCGCCCATCGGATCGGCCAGGCCGACCTTCACGCCCTTCGGCTGAAGCGCCTCGGCCACGCCCGCCAGTGTTCCGCCGGAGCCCACGGCGCAGACAAAGCCGTCGACCTTGCCGCCGGTCTGTTCCCAGATCTCCGGGCCGGTGGTTTCCACATGGGCCTGGCGGTTGGCAACATTGTCGAACTGGTTGGCCCAGATCGCGCCGTTCGGCTCTGTCTGGGCCAGTTTTTCCGCCAGGCGCTGGGAATAGCGCACATAGTTGTTGGGGTTTTTGTAAGGCGCAGCAGGCACCTGGACCAGCTGGGCACCCGCCAGGCGCAGCATGTCCTTCTTTTCTTCGGACTGGGTTTCCGGGATCACGATCACCGTCTTGAACCCCATCGACGCACCGACCAGCGCCAGGCCGATGCCGGTGTTGCCGGCAGTGCCTTCGACAATGGTGCCGCCGGGCTTGAGCTCGCCGCGGGCCACTGCATCTTTGATAATGTAGAGCGCGGCGCGGTCCTTGACCGACTGGCCCGGGTTCATGAATTCGGCCTTGCCCAGGATCTCGCAGCCGGTCTCTTCGCTGACGCGGTTCAGGCGGATAAGAGGTGTGTGGCCGATGGCATCAGCCAGATCACGTGCAATGCGCATGGTATCCCTTTCGATCTGTTCCCCAAGATGTAACCAAGCGCCCCGGCGTTCACAAGGCGCGAAGCGGCTCAGCTGGACGCGATCCGCAGCCGGCTGCGGTGGCGTGCCAGCCACAGCGCCGCAGTGACCAGCGGCATGTCCTGATAGATCTGGCCGTCCACCCCCAGCATCAGCTCATCATAGCTGAGGATCTTGCTGCGGATATCCTCGCCTTCACCTGCGACCCCGCCGCCGCCGCCGCCATTAAGGTCAGAAAGGTCCGATATGCCAATGAAAACATGTATCAATTCCGCCAGCGCGCCGCTTGAGGGATAGACCTGCGCCACAGGCTCAAGCCGTTGCACCGTGACGCCTGCTTCTTCCTGCGCCTCGCGGATGGCGGTCTCCTCGGGTGTTTCGCCCGGGTCGATCACACCCGCCACCGGCTCCCACATCCAGGGGCTGGCTTCGCCCATCATAAAGGGGGGTGCGCGGAATTGCTCCACCAGCAGAACCTGGTCGCGGACCGGGTCATAGGGCAGCACCACCGCCGCATGGCCCGCCATCGAAGCACAGCGGTGCATCACCGGGCTCATGCTGCCGTCATAGCGGCGGAACTGCAGCTCCATCTCTTCCATCGCAAAGAAGTTCAGATAGGCGCGGGTGTGGCTGTGGACGATCACGTCCTTGGACAGGTCATGTTCCGGATCGCCCGGGCGGGCCTGCGCGGCCAGCCAGGCAGCCGCGCGGCGGCGCACCGAGGGGAAGCAGCGGGCCACCTCCTCGGCGGTCATGCGGCCGTGATAGGCCATCACTTCCTCGGCGGCGCGCATCGACAGCGCGCCCCATTCCTGCACCCAGGCCGCCAGGTCCCAGGGCCCTGCCGTCTGCCACAGGCCGGGTTCGGGGAAATAAACCTCCGCCGCGGCGGTGCTGCCGTCCTCCAGCTGCACGTTGACCGGTTTCAGCGTATAGCCAAAGCCGCCTTCGTAGAAGTTGAGCGCATCCAGGTCGTCGGGCGAAAGGTTTTGCACCAGAACGCCCTCGGCAGTCGCATCCGCCCGTTCCTCGATCGCCGGAAACGGCTGCCCCGCGACCTGGTAGACCCCATGACCCAGTAGTTGCGCTGCCTGGGCATTGAGCGCCGTACCGCTGCGGCCCAGCACCAGTTCGAGCAGAGGGAGATGGCGCAGCGTGCCAAAGAAAAAGAGATTAGCCACGGTTGGTAACCTGTTGTTAAGAAAGCCCTATCAGCGCCAGCGGCGGGAGGCGTTTTCGGCCGCAAGCCCGGCCAGGACCCCGCCCACAGCCAACGGCACCAGCACAGATGGCACAGCGATAACAAAGAAATAGTCCAGCGCAATGACAAAGATCGCCGACAGCGCCTCAAACGGGCCGTCATAGCGGTGGCGCATGGCGAGGCGGAACATCTCCCAGGCGCCCTGGATGAACAGCGCCCACAGCACCATCACGGCCATGCCGGTGATGCCGTTGTTGATGGCAGGCACCAGGCCGCGGCCGACCCGCTTGCCCATGAAGATCCAGCCGCAGAGCAGCCCCAGCGCCACATTCACATGCACGAAATAGCCGAAATCGGTGCCCTCTGGCATCAGCGGCATGACAAGGAAGGATACGAAAAACGCCACCAGGCCCAGGCAGATTGCGGCGGTCAGTCGGGCTCCGGTGGGCATGTTTGGTCAGATCCGTGCGGCAGTTCACTCAGCGATGCGCAACTGTAATCTGCGTTACGTCGCAATTTCCAGTCTTAAAGGCTGCCGCGCAGGAGGTGAGGTAAAAGTTCCACATCTTGTGGAAGCGCTCGTCAAAGCCCATGCTGGAAATCTGGTCCCAGCGGGCATTGAATGTGTCATGCCAGCGCCGCAGGGTCTGGTTGTAGCTGTCGCCGAATTCGATTGAGCACACGACGCCAAGGCCCGCCTTCTCCACCTGGTCGCGCAGTACTTTCGGGGACGGCAGCATACCGCCCGGGAAGATGTGCTTCTGGATGAAGTCGACGCCCTTGCGGTACACCTCCCAGCGCCGGTCTGCGACGGTGATGATCTGCAAGGTGGCCTGGCCGCCGGGCTTCAGCCGGTCGCGGATGGTGCTGAAATAGGCGGGCCAGTATTTCTCGCCCACCGCCTCGAACATTTCGATAGAGGCGATACCGTCGAACTGGCCGCGGCAGTCGCGGTAGTCCTGCAACCGCAGCTCCACCCGGTCCGAAAGCCCTGCCTTTTCAAGCCTTTCGCGGGCAAACCTTAACTGTTCCTTACTGATTGTCAGGCCGGTGACCCGCAGCCCGCGCTGACCAGCGGCGTATTCGGCAAAGCCGCCCCAGCCGCAGCCGATCTCCAGCACGTGGTCGCCGGGCTTGACCCCCATCTGGTCCACCATCGAGGCGTATTTGGCGGTCTGCGCCTTTTCCAGGCTGTCCTGGCCGCTTTGGAACAGGGCGCTGGAATAGGTCATCGTGTCGTCCAGCCACAGACCGTAGAAATCATTGCCCAGATCGTAGTGGTAGGAGATATTCTTTTTCGCCTGGCGGCGGTGGTTGCGGTGGAGCCAGAAGCGGAACCGTTCATAAGCGCGTGCCAGGCCCCGGCCCGGGAAGCCGTCATAAACGGTGTTGGCGCCCATATGCACCAGATCCATAAAAGCCTGCAGGTCCGAGGTGCTCCACCAGCCTTCCAGGTAAGCGTCGGAAAAGCCCAGATCGCCTTCGCGGATCAGCCGGGCAAAGCAGTCCGGGTTATGGATGTGCAGATCGGCCACCGGGCCAGGGTTGCGCCCCTTGGCCGAGAATACGCGCCCGTCCGGCAGGTGGATATCCAGCTGCCCGACCTCCATTGCCTTGATCCTTGCAAACACCGGCGCAAAGTAGCGCGGCAGGTTTTCTTGGCCCTCAGCGGACGTGAGCTTCATACGCTTCCCCCTGTACAAAATACGGAAGTGCTACAGGGAAAAGCTAGGCCGCAGAGGGCTTTCTGGCAAGAAAACTGTGCGTTAGCGGTTTTCACGGGCCTCTTGATAAGCCGTGAGCGCGCGGTCCCGGCCTGCCTGCAGGCTGACAACCGGCTCCGCTGGCGGCATGCCAGCAGCCAGACCCCACGACAGCGGCGCAGCGTCGAAGAAGTCCAGCGCGGTCTGCGGCGGCTTGTCCTGGCCTTCGGCGATCCAGCGGCCGGTGTAGGCGCCTTCGGGGTCGAATTTGTCCAGCTGGCCGCTGGGATTGAAGACGCGGAAGAAAGGGGCTGCGTCAGGGCCGGAGCCCGCCACCCATTGCCAGCCCAGGGCGTTGGAGGCCGGGTCCCAGTCCACAAGCGTTTCCGCAAACCAGTCCATGCCGATTTTCCAATGCGTCATCAAATGTTTGGTCAGGAAACTTGCGACGATCATCCGGGCCCGATTGTGCATCTTGCCAGTCACATACAGCTCCCGCATGGCGGCATCGACAAAGCCGTAACCGGTCTGCCCGCGCTGCCAGGCCTGCACCTGCGGGGTGATCTTTTCGGACCATGGGAACTCCTGCCACTCCTCGCGCCAGCTTTTGGTCAGAATGCGGGGCGAGTTGTACATCAGGTGGTAGGCGAACTCGCGCCAGACAATTTCCTTCAGGAAGTGTTCTGCGCCCTTGCCGCCGCGCTCCATCGCTGCGCTGCCCTGGTGCCACATCCGGTGCGGGCTGATCTCGCCCCAGGCAAGGTTTTCCGAGAGGCCTGAGGTCGCGTCCTCAGCCGGATAGTCACGGCGGGCCTTGTAGTCCTCAACGCTGTCTTCCAGAAACGCCTCCAGCCGTGCCTGCGCTGAGGCTTCGCCCACCCGGCAATAGCGGGCCACCACATCCGCCCCGCGGCGCATGGCGGCCCCCATATGCCAATCCGCCAGAACCTCGCTGGCAGGCCAGCTGTCCGGTGCGGCCAGGTTCCCAGGGGCGGGCAGCAGGCTGTCAACATCGCGGCTCCGCACTGCCTTCCAGAACGGGGTGTAGACCTTGTACATGCCGCCGGCCTTGGTCTCCACCGTCCAGGGTTCGAACAGAAGCCGGCCGCCGTGGGACTTCACCTCGACGCCCTGCTCCTTCAGCTGCTGCTTGATTTCGCTGTCGCGTGTGATGGCCTGGGGATCGTAGAGGCGGGACCAGTGCACGGCCCCTGCCCCGGTTTCTGCGATCAGGTCCTGCAACACCTCCAGCGCCTTGCCCCGGCGCAGGATCAGACGGGAGCCTGCCTTGGCCAGTTGCTGCCCGAAATGTTCCAGCCCCAGGCCAAGGCGGAATTTGGGGGCGGCGCCCAGCGCCTCGTCCTGCTCGTCCAGGATATAGACCGTCAGAACCGGGGCGCCGCTGTTCACGGCAGCCGTCAGCGCCGGGTTGTCGCAGAGGCGGAGATCCCGCCTGATCCACCAAATCACCGGGGCACGGCTGCTCATGTCGTTTTCCTTGTCCTGTTCGCGTTACAGCACCCTGTCACACAACCCGGTCAAGGGCCTCGATCAGCTTCGCGACCTCTGCCTCGGACGTGTAGTGGGTAAAGCTGATACGCAGCACGCCCTCGGCCGGATCAATGCCCATCGCCTCCAGCGCGCGGACGGCATAGAAATCGCCGCCCCCGGCCATGATGCCAAATTCTGCCAGCTGCGCCGCAACCGGTTCCGCGGCACGGTTCAGGGACAGGGCCACCGTCGGCGCGCGGTTTTCGGCCCGGGACGGCCCCAGGAGGCGCACGTCGTTGCGGTCGCTGACCGCGTCCAGCAGCGGCTGCAGCAGCTTGACCTCATGCGCGCGCATCAAATCGTGGACGAAGGCACCGGTCTCTGCCGCGGTGCCCGCGTGGCCATGATGGGCGGCCAGCGCCTCGAAGTAATCCGCCATGCCGGCCGAGGCTGCCACCTGGGCGTGGTCCGGACCTGCCGGGGTGAAGCGTTTGTAGAGGCTGTCAGCGTTGAAGTAATGCGCCTGGTTCGGGAGCAGTTCGCCCAGCGCCTTGCGGATCACCATGATGCCCTGATGCGGACCATAGGTCTTATAGGCGGAGAACAGGTAGATGTCGGCCCCCAGTTCATCCACATTGGGCAGCCCGTGCGGCGCGTAGGAAACGCCGTCGACGCAGACAAAAGCTCCCGCGGCGTGCGCCATCGCGGTGATCTCTGCCACCGGGTTGATTTCGCCCACCACGTTGGAGCAATGCGGGAAGCAGACGAGGCGCACCTTCTCGTCCAGCAGGGTTTCCAGCTGCGCCACGTCCAAATGACCGGTCTGCGGGTCGATCTGCCATTCGCGGACCTCAATCCCCTCCTCTGCCAGCCGCCGCCAGGGGCCGCTGTTGGCCTCGTGGTCCTGGTTGGTGACGATGATGGCCTCGCCCGGTTTCATGAACTTGCGGAAGGCCTGGGCCAGAACATAGGTGTTCTGGGTGGTCGAGGGGCCGAAGCTCAGCTCATCCGTGGCAACGCCCATAAGGGCCGCGAGGCGGGCGCGGGCCTCATCCATCTCTTCCCCGCCCAGGCGCGAGGCCTCATAGGCGGCATAGGGCTGAACCTTGCGCTGGGTGTAGAACCGGATCAGCCGGTCAATCACCTGCCGGCAGGTGTAAGAGCCGCCCGCGTTCTCAAAAAACGCTTGGCCCTGAAGGCTGGGTTCGGCAAAGGCCGGAAACTGGGCCCGGACGAATTCAATATCCAATGCAGTCATTGCAAATCTCTCCTCAATCGCTGCGGTCCGATGGGAAGGCCGGCACATGCCAGGGATCTCCCCGAACATGGCAGGTCTTCCAGCCGAGCCGCGCTCCCGCACAAGGATTGAGGGAATGCAGGCAGCCCTGCAAGGCGCAAAAGGCCGGGCAGGACGCAAGGGTCGTAGCGTAGCACCGGCGGTCCGGTCAAGCGGCAAGGCTGATGCCGGAAACTGTCATCAGGGCATGAGACCTTGCCCCCAGGCAAACATGGAGGATTTGACATGGCCTTTACTCCCAAGGATTTCCTGGTCTGGGGCGAGCTGCCCGTGAGCGATCTGGACGCGGCGGTAACGTTTTATTCCAAGGTCACCGGTGCGGAGCTGAGCATCGACACCAGCGGGCCCAACCCTATAGCGATGTTCAAGCCCGCTGATCAGGCGGCGGGGATCGCGTTGCATCTTTACCCCGGCAAACCCGCAGGCGACGGCCGCGGCCCGACACTGCACCTGACGGCAGAGGGCGCGCTGGAGGACGTGATGGAGCGGGTCGCGGACGCGGGCGGCAAGGTGGTGTCGGAAACCATCGCCATCCCGCCGGGGCGGTTCTTTTACGCGACCGACCCGGATGGCAATTCGCTGGGGTTCTTCAAATACAACGACTGACACTAAAAAACGCCCCGGCTCTGCAGCCGGGGCGTTCCTGTTTACTTTGCCAGAAGCCTCAGCGCGCTTCGGTCTGCAGCCCGCGGAAGATGGCCCAGCACATCAGCAGCAGAACCACGGTGAACGGCAGACCGGTGGAGATCACCATCGCCTGCAGCGCCGCCAGCCCGCCGCCCAGCAGCAGCACGATGGCAACGGCACCCTCGAAGATGCACCAGAACACCCGCTGCGGCACCGGCGCATCGACCTTGCCGCCTGCGGTGATGGTGTCGATCACCAGCGAGCCGGAGTCGGACGAGGTCACGAAGAACACGACCACCAGCACGATCCCCACAAAGGAGGTGATCCCAGCCAGCGGCAACTCGCCCAGCATCTTGAACAGCTTGAGTTCAAGCGATGCGTCCTGCGCCCCGGTGAACCCGTCAGCGACCACCTGGTGGATCGCGGTGCCGCCAAAGACGCTCATCCACAGCACGCAGACCAGGCTGGGGATCAGCAGCACGCAGATCACGAATTCCCGCACGCTGCGGCCGCGGCTGACGCGGGCGATGAACATGCCGACAAACGGCGACCAGCTGATCCACCACGCCCAATAGAAAGCGGTCCAGCCCTGGCTGAAGTTCACATCCTCGCGCCCGATCGGGTTCGACAGTGCCGGCAGATACTCGATATAGGCCATCAGGCTGGAGGCAAACCCGGTCAGGATCGCCATGGTCGGCCCCACCAGCAGCACAAAAACCAGCAGCAGGAACGCCAGCCCCATGTTGATCTCCGACAGCACCTTGACGCCGCCGTCCAGGCCGCGCAGCACCGAAATCAGGGCCACTGCGGTGATCGCGGATATCAGGATTACCTCGGTGGTTGCGCCCGTTGGCACGCCGAACAGCTCATTCAGGCCGGCATTTGCCTGGGTCGCGCCGAACCCCAGCGAGGTGGCAAGGCCGAACAGCGTGGCAAAGACCGCCAGGATGTCGATAATATGGCCTGTCCAGCCCCAGATACGCTCCCCGAAGATCGGGTAGAAGGCAGAGCGGATGGTGAGCGGCAGGCCCTTATTGTAGGTGAACAGCGCCAGCGCCAAAGCCACGATGGCGTAGATTGCCCAGGGGTGCAGCCCCCAATGGAAGATTGTCGCCGCCATACCCAGGCGCACCGCCGCGGCCTCATCCCCCGCAGCAGCCCCCAGCGGTGCCCAGTCGGTGCGGGCACCGCCGCCTTCCGGCACAGCAGTCCCGCCAAAGGCGGTGGAGAAATGGCTCATCGGTTCGCTGACGCCATAGAACATAAGGCCAATGCCCATGCCCGCGGCAAACAGCATCGCAAACCAGCCCATGTAGCTGTAGTCCGGCGTTGCCTCATTGCCGCCCAGGCGAACGCTGCCCCAGGGGGAAACGATCAAAAACAGGCAGAACAGGACAAACAAATCCGCGGCGCCAAAGAAGAACCAGTCAAAACTGCTGGTGACCGCGGGGCGCAGCCAGTTAAAAAATGTTGCCGCCTGCTCCGGCAGCGCCAGCGCGTAGAACACGAAGGCTACGATCACCAGGCCTGAGACCAGGAACACCGGGTTGTGAATGTCGACCCCGAACGGGCCGATCTGGGTTTCGATATTGTCTTGACCGATCTCGTATTCGGTATCGATGATATCCGCTTCGCCTTCAGGCGCGGGGATACCCTGATTTGTGGTTTCGTCAGCCATTGCGGCCTCCTTCCCTGTAAACTCCGGCCCATTATCCTTTGGCCTTGCAAACATTGGCCCCGCAAACTGGCGCTTGCGCGTTCAACGGGCCCCGCCGGTCAGTTCTCGCGCACGACCAGCACCGATACTGGCGCCTTTTCTGCGACCCGTCCGCCATGGGCGTGGAACAGGTAGTCGCTCACGCTCGGGACGTGGCTTGCCATCACGATAAGCTCTGCCCCGGTATCGCTGCAGGCCTTGATCAGCGTCTTATCAAGATCCACCGCCGGATCGTGGCTGATCACCGCATGGCCCGAAGCGGTAATGCTATGCTTGGCTGCCTGGCCGGACGCGAACTCATCGAGTTTTGCGGAGAACTCCTGCGGGTTATGCGCCACCTTGCTGGGCTGGGGTGAGGTCACCCCCACGAAAATCACTTCTGCTTTGTAAAGATGCGCGAGATCCGATGCCAATTGCAGCGCCCGTTCCAGGCGGTCGGCGTGGGTCAGATCGACGGGCACCATGATTTTGGAATACACGGTCTCCCTCCTCTTGCTTCAAATTCAATGCGTCTGCGGCACAGTCGCCAACAGCGCACCGGGCGGGGCGGTACCGGGGCCGCATAATCGCGGCGCTGCACCCACCCTAGGACCGCGGCAGGGCCGCGGTACGCATGAAAAACGCGCGGACATCGCCGCGCGTTCATCCGACAGATACGAATGTATTATAATGATTTAGGCGTTGACGTCCACCACGACGCGGCCCTTGACCTGGCCCTTGAGGATATCCGCCCCCAGTTGCGGCAGATCGCCCAGCGTGGCGGGATGGATCATCGCTTCCAGCTTGTCCATCGGCAGGTCCTTGGCGATCCGCTGCCAGGCGCGGACGCGGTTGTCATAGGGCTGCATGACGGAGTCGATGCCCAGCAGGTTCACACCGCGCAGCAGGAACGGAACAACGGTGGCCGGCAGCGCGGCGCCGCCCGCCAGACCAACAGCTGCGACTGAGGCGCCGTACTTCATCTGCCCCAGCACACGCGCCAGCATGGCGCCGCCAACGGCGTCCACGCAGCCCGCCCAGGTTTCGCTTTCCAGCGGCCGCTTGGTGGTTTCGTTGATGTCCTCGCGGGCCACGATCTGGGTGGCGCCGAGGGACTTCAGGTAGTCCGCGGTTTCCGGGCGGCCGGTGACACCAGCCACCTCATAGCCGAGATTGGCCAGGATTGCAGTGGCCACAGACCCGACGCCGCCTGCTGCGCCCGTCACCAGCACCGGCCCGTGGCCCGGCTCCAGCCCGTGGTCCTCCAGCGCCATCACCGCCAGCATCGCAGTAAAGCCCGCGGTGCCCACAGCCATTGCCTGGCGGCTGTCCAGCCCCTCTGGCAGCGGCACCAGCCAGTCGGCGCGCACGTTGGCCTTTTGGCTGTAGCCGCCCCAATGGGCCTCGCCCACACGCCAGCCGGTCAGCACCACCTTGTCGCCGGGCTTGTAACGGTCGTCTGAGGACGCCTCGACCGTGCCGGCAAAATCAATGCCCGGCACATGCGGATACTTGCGCACCAGACCGCCGCCCGGCCCGATGCAGAGCCCGTCTTTGTAGTTCACGGTGGAATATTCCACCGCTACGGTCACCTCGCCCTCGGGCAGCTGATCGAGGCTGATCTGCTCGACCGCGGCGGAGGTCTTGCCGCTCTCTTCGTCCTTGTTCACAACCAAAGCGTTGAACATCTGCCTTCTCCTTAAATCCAGAATGTGTCGCGCACGGTGGCTGTGCGCATACCGTCAGGTGTCTCCACCTCAAGTTTCGTGCCCGCATCCCAATGGGTCATGCGGATCATGCCGATCGAAACGTTGGTCTCAAAGTCCGGTGACCAGGCGGCGGACGTCACCTGCCCCGCCCGCTTGCCATTTGCAAAGACCGGCCAGGGCCGGTCGCAGCCCGGCACCGCATCGCCGTCGATCGCAATCGGGCGGATCTGCTGCACCGGGCCCTCCTTGGCCACCCGCAGCAGGGCGTCGCGGCCAATGCAGCCAATTGCCGTGTGAGTATTGCAGAACTTGCCAAGCCCGCATTCATGCGGGGTATTGTCGTCGGTCATGTCGTTGCCGTAGCTCAGCAGCCCGCCCTCGATCCGCTCGATCAGGTTGGGGCAGCCGGCCCGGACCTGCAGATCCTCGCCCGCTTCGAACAGCCGGTTCCACAGCGGCATCCCAAGGTCGCCGCCTTCAAGGTAGATCTCATAGCCGCCCTGTTTGGAATAGCCTGAGCGCGCGATCACCATGTCGCGGCCCTCGAACTGGAAGATGCCGAAGCGGAAGAAGCGGATCTTGCGCACGTCCTCGCCAAAGACGCGGTCCATCAGGTCGTCCGCGCGGGGGCCTTGAATGGCGAGCGGCGAGACGTCGGGCTCGTCCACCAGCACATCCAGCCGCCAGCCGTTGGCGATGCCCTTGACCCACAACAGCAGATCGCTGTCGGCAATCGAAATCCACCAGCGGTCGTCGCTCAGCTTGACCGCCACAGGATCGTTCAGCATGCCGCCGGTCTCGTCGACGATGGGCACGTAGAAACACTGCCCTGCCGTCATGCCGCGCAGATCGCGGGGCGTCAGCATCTGCATCAGCCGTCCGGCGTCTGGGCCGCGCAGCTCCACCTGGCGCTCGCAGGCCACGTCCCAGACTTGCACATGCTGTTTCAGGTGGCGGTAGTCGGCTTCCACGCTGTCAAAAACAGTGGGCAGCAGCATCCGGTTGTAGACCGTATAGGCCTTGACGCCGGCGGCTTCGACGCCATCGGAGAACGGGGTGCGCCGAAGGCGGCGCGACGGGGAAATCAGGGCCATGGCGTATCCTCCCAGAACCATGCGCAGGATGCCCGGCGGCCGCGCAGGCGCCGCCGCCGGAAAAGCCGTTTACTTCGGGCCGTGCCAGTCGATCTGGCAGATCTCGGCAGAGCGGCCGTCGAAATCCCAGACCCTGCCAAAGGCGCGCACGCGGCCCTTGGTTGCGGTGGCGACGGTGATGTCGGGACCCATCCAGTATTCGGTGTTGGTGACGACGATCTCCTTGCCGTCCTTGCCCTCGACCGGGACCACCGCGCCCTGGATCTTCTTGCCGACCATCAGGCGGCGCTCCTTGCCTTCGGTCTCGAACGTGACCGGTGCGCGTTCAGCGCCCAGGAACTCGCCTACCAGCATGGAGAACAGCCCGGTGGTGCCGCGCGCCGCGCCGGAGAAGATCGCGACCAGCGCATCATAGGCGTCATCCGAGGCGCGGTCGTCGATATAGGCCGCCGCTTTCCAGTTGCCGCGGCCCATGTTGCCGGGGATCTCCAGGAACAGGCCGACGTTCAGGCCCGACAGGTCAACCCCGCCGTAGTCGCCCGCGTCGATGCGCACCCCGGCCCAGGCCTGGCAGTGGCCCTCGGTCGGCGGGTGCTTGCCCAGCGACACCACGCAGGGGCAGAACACGGTGCAGTTGCAGTTGAGGATCAGTTCCCCTTTGATTGTCCAGGGCACGGTGCCCGTTGCGGCGTCCAAGGCCATATCTTAGTCTCCCTCTCAGATAATCCCTGCCGCCAGCGCCAGCGCCGCTCCCACCAGCCCCGCACCCAGCGGTTTGGTGATGTAGCGGCCCAGCTCCGGCAGCTTTTCCAAAATCATGATCACGGTCGCCAGCCCCATGAAAGCGATGTTCATGGTGCCGCCCGCAAAGGCCAGCAGCATCAGCGCCCAGCAGCAGCCCAGGCACACCAGCCCCAGCCGCAGCCCGTTGCGCAGCGGACCCTCGTCCCAGTGCTGCATAAAGAACACCAGCGGGCGGCGGCATTTGCTGAGGCAGGCTTCCTTCACCGGCGAGAACTGATAGCCGCCCGCGACCAGCAGCAGACCCGCCGACAGGTAGCGCGAGTTGCTGTCGCCGAAAGCGGTGAGCAGCTCTGCCTGGAACAGCCCCAGCTGCAGCACGGCGGCCAGCGCCGAAAAGCCCAGCCACACTGCCAGATAGCCGCCCACCAGCCAGGTGAAGCTTGTGTCCGGCGCGGTGTGGGACAGATCCTCGTAAGTGGCAAAGGCAGGCAGCGCGGTCGGCGCCATCATCGCCGCCGACATCAGCGCCCACATCATCAGCATCTTGCCAAAGCCCGCCGCATCCGGCGTCAGCGTGCAGAAGTCGCGCCAGAAATCAGGCCCGTATATGGCCCCCGCCGCGCGCAGCTCAGCCGGCACGGACATCGCATAGAGCAGCCCCCACGCCCCCAGGATCAGCCCGAACAGGCCCAGCCAATGCCAGCCTCCCATGGTTCTGATCCGTTGTGCCAGAATGGCTTTCATGGCGCGCTCCGGGTATGAGGGTTAGCGACTCACGTCTTGAGTTTTAAATGTCAGACTTTTAAATGTCAGACAAATGATTTCTTGCCGGGCCAACTCCGGCGTAACGCAGCGTCAGGACCCTGAGCATGAAGATTGACCCCAACAGCTCCGCCGATCTTTCGGTTCAGATAGCCCAGGCGATCAAGGATGCCATCATTTCCGGCGAGCTGATTGTCGATGAGCGGCTGCCCTCCGAGGCGGAGCTGTCGGATCATTTCCAGGTGTCCCGCCCGACCGTGCGCGAAGCGCTGAAGCGACTGGCGGCGCAATCGCTGATCCGCACCCAGCGCGGCGCTTCCGGCGGGGCCTTTGTGAACCGGCTGAGCTTTGAGGACGCTTATTCGCAGCAGATCACCACTTCTACGCTGCTGCTGAGCATGAACGCGGTGAGTTTCGATACCGCCTGCGAAGCGCGATATGCGCTGGAACGCGCCTGTGCGCCGCTGTCGTCCGAGCGCCGCAGCGCGGATCACCTGGCCACCATGCGGGCGGAGATCTTCCGCCAGGGGCAGCCGGGCCTGACCGATGAGGCCTTCTGCGCCTCCGACGTGGCGTTTCACCGGGCGCTGGTGGATGGCGCGGGCAATCCGGTGCTGTCCTACCAGCTGGCCGGCGCGGTGGAGGCGATGCAGCCGCTGATGAACATGATCACCTTCACCGCCCGCGACCGCGAGGTGATCACCGGCCTGCACTCCAGTAT
Organism: Leisingera sp. G5_S3_59_S7; assembly: GCF_054968485.1. Classification (NCBI taxonomy): domain Bacteria; kingdom Pseudomonadati; phylum Pseudomonadota; class Alphaproteobacteria; order Rhodobacterales; family Roseobacteraceae; genus Leisingera; species Leisingera sp. G5_S3_59_S7. The sequence goes on along the minus strand of NZ_JBQKUH010000027.1, from coordinate 21,501 downwards.
CGCCGACGCCATCGAGGCTGGCGACGGCAGTGCAGCCGTTTCCGGCCTGCAGGACCTGGAAAGCGAGACCCGCAAACTGGCCTCCGACGTCTTTGCCGCCCGGGCCCAGAAGTAGCCGCTCAACACTTTGCTAACCAAGAGCCGGGACGTTGGGAACATGGTCAAACCCGGCTCCGCCCTCTCCCCGATATCTGGCTGCGCGATATCTTCGCCTGCAAGGCGGTGCAAAACGGCCAGGTCCTGCGCCGCAAGATCCGCGATATTTAGCGTTACGCCGGGATGGAGGCCTTCTTGGCCGAGGTCCGGCCCGTGGATTTCAGGCGGTTCAGAACCGCGGGCAGGTGGTCGTGTTCTGCAACTCCGCCCCGATCCGCAGACTGGTGTGACGGCGCCGTTTTTCGCACCGGAAAACTAGCCGGAATCCTCGCAGGATTCCGGTTGACCCCTTTGCAACCGCAACGAAGCACACTATATAGCTGCTGTTCCCTTGTGGAACTATGGACATAAACGCGCTCGTAATAAGCGGATCGGACCCGGGGGCGGTACCCGGCGGCTCCACCAAAATCCTTCGTTTGGGGATCATGGGGCCGAAACAGGATCGACGGACGTCTAAAGGGGTATGCTTTGTCTCGGCGGGGTGCCACCGTACCGGCCCGAACAGTACAATTGCAAACGACAATCGTGCTCCGGTTGCTCTGGCTGCGTAAGCAGTTCGAGGAATCGAAATCTAAGTCCTTGCGCCTAGCCGCGTAAGGCGGGGTTCGCAGGTACCTGGCAACAGAAACCTGCACTTTCACCACCCATGGAAACCAGCTCCGCTGCCTGCAGGGAATGCTTAAAACCTTAAGTTAAAGCTGCAATGCCAGCCGCCAGCGGCTAGGATGCCGGGTCTGTACCGGAACTGCGCCCTTAGAAAGCTGTGTATGCCTTTACCCGCCCGATGCTGAAAAACTAACGTCCTGCGTTTCCAGCCCGGCAGTGCCGGAGCGGGAAGAGCCCTTTGCTTTGAGGCCTGCCGCCAGGATCACCGCGGCCGACTGACAGCCCCCTCTGATGCCTGCCTGAGCGGCATGGCTTTAGGTAACGAAATAATGACTCAGACACTCACCAATTCCGCAACTGAACCCTTCTCCACGCGCCGGGCTGCCGCATCCGGCGTCCGCACTGCCATGGCGGCGCCATTCGATCCGGCGAGCATGGCAGACATGCCCTTGGCCCGGCTGCTGCACTACTGGTTCGAAGAGGTCTGGAGCAGAGGCAATCTGGGTGCCGTCTCCGAAATCATGCATCGCAATACGCTGATTTCGGGGTCAGTTTCCGCGCTGGCGGAACCGGAAAGCGATTATAGCGAAGTGGTTGCTGCGCTGCGCAACCTTGTGGGCCCGATCAAAGTGACCTTCACTCATGTGATGGAGACGGACGAATGGGTGTCAGTGCGGCTGGTGGTCGCGACCAGCAATCCCCGCGATGGCGAACCTTTTGAGATCACCGGCCAGGTCATGGCGCGCGTGGAAGACGGCAGAATTGCCGAATTGCACTCCAACATGGATTATTTCCGGATGTTTGAAATGCTGGGCCAGCTGCCGCCAGAGGCCTTGGCAATCTGCCTGACGGGAGAACGGCTCCGCTAACGGTCGCATTTCGGCGGCGTCATAGAGAGTTCTGATCATTGCCCCCTGCCGGAGCGGCCGCGCCCAAGCCTTGCGGTGCTTGACAGGCTGGCCAGGTGTGTGAGAGGCGCCGGTACCAAGTGGCACGGCTTGCCGCTCCGCATGGCGGAGGAGCTGTCGCGCCGGTCAATGAAGGACCATCAGCAGCTTGAGGCAGGCATGACCCATTGTGACGCGCTGTACCGCTGGGCCCTTGGCAGCCAGTGCGTTGGCCGCGACTGGCCATCGGACCGCAAGGCATGAACCCTCCCGCCTGGACGGAGATGTTCCGTGTCTTCGGGCGCATCGGGGTGCTGAGCTTCGGCGGCCCGGCGGCGCAGATTGCGGTTATGCACAAGGAACTGGTCGAGGACCGCCCCTGGCTGAGCGAGGAGAGCTTCCTGCGGGGGCTGTCCTTTTGCATGCTGCTGCCGGGGCCGGAAGCGATGCAGCTGGCCACCTACACCGGCTGGAAGATGCGCGGCACCGCCGGCGGGCTGCTGGCGGGGCTGTTGTTTGTCCTGCCCGGTGCTGCGGTGATTGCCCTTCTGGCCTGGCTCTATGTGCAATACGGCACCCTGCCCGCGGTGCAATCGGCCTTTCTGGGCATCAAGGCCGCCGTCGTCGTCATCATCCTGCAGGCGCTGCGGCGGCTGGCAGGCAAGGCGCTGCGCAACAGGGCGGACTGGATGCTGGCCGGGTTTGGTTTTGCCGCGCTGTTCCTGCTGAACCTGCCGTTTCCGCTGGTGGTGCTGGCGGCCGCCCTTACCGGATACTTGCGCAAGGCAGCAGATCCGGATCTCCCAGTCGCCGCCGCGCCCTTCCAGGCTGCCAGCACATTGCGGACCATCGCCGTCTGGGGCAGCCTGTGGCTGCTGCCGCTGATCGCGCTCGGCCTGTCCGGCGCGGGCTTTCTGGCCGACGTGGGCTGGTTCTTCTCCAAGCTTGCCGTGGTGACCTTCGGCGGTGCCTACGCGGTGCTGGCCTACATCAGCCAGACGGTAGTGAGCCAGTTCGGCTGGATCACCGCCGGGCAAATGATCGACGCGCTGGGACTGGCCGAGACCACCCCCGGCCCCCTGATCCTGGTCACCCAGTTTGTCGCCATGCTGTCGGGGCTGCTGCAGGATGGATTGGGCCTGTTTCTGGCGGCGGGCGCGGTGGCGCTGTGGGCAACCTTCATGCCCTGCTTTCTGTGGATATTTGCTGCTGCGCCTTATGTGGAACGCATCGCCGCGCATCCGCGGCTTGGCATGGCACTGAAGGCAGTAACCGCCACGGTCGCGGGAGTCATCCTGAACCTGTCGGTCTGGTTCCTGATGCATGTGGCCTTTGCCAATACCCAGGTTTTTGACGCAGGCATCCTGCATGTCCCCGTACCAGTCTGGAGCAGCATGAACGCCACCGCCGTCCTGCTGGTTCTGCTGGCGCCGCTGGCGGCCTGGATGGTGCGCGGCAATATGCTGCTGTTACTGGCCGCCATGGCCTGCGCCGGGCTGGCCATGACAGGAATCCCGTTTGCGATCAGTTGACTGCGGCTGTTTCCTGAGAGCGGTTCCGTGCCAAAAATATTTCTGCCGGACAAAAGGGCGGTCTTTTGTTTCCGCCAGAATCTCTTATGCTTAAGGGCAAATGAACAAAGGGTGACTGCATGTCCCGTGAAATCGACTATGGCAACCTGATGCACTCAGCCATGCGCGGCCTGATCCGGACCGTGCTGCAGGATATCGCTGAGAACGGCTTGCCCGGTAACCACCACTTTTTCATCACATTCGACACGGCCCACCCGGATGTGGAACTGGCCGATTGGCTGTCCGACCGCTACCCGGGCGAGATGACCGTGGTCATGCAGCACTGGTTCGACAATCTGACAGTGGATGATGAAGGTTTTGCCGTCACACTGAATTTCGGCGACTCGCCGGAACCGCTTTATATCCCCTATGACGCCATCCGCACCTTTGTCGACCCGTCGGTGGAGTTCGGACTGCGCTTCGAAAGCGCCGATGAAGAGCCGGAAGGCTATGCAGCGGCGCCGGATGCAGAAGAGGAGCAGGACACCGTGCAAGTCCCGGCCGAGGAAAAGAAGAACGCCGACATCGTTTCGCTGGACAGCTTCCGCAAATAGCACACGCAGACATCCCGGTTCCCGAAAAGCGGCTGCGAAGGCCGCCTTTTTCTGTTTGTATCACTGCCGCGACAGGAACGTGCTGAGCTGCCGCCGCGGCTCACCGTTCAGGCGTGAGGTATAGTCCAGATCCAGACCGCCTTCGGCCAGTGTCCGGTCGTATTGCTGCATCTCATAATCGCCGTTGGGATGGATATACAGCGAGAACACCGTCAGTGTGTCATCAGTGATGCGGCCCCAGACAAACGGCTCCCCTTTCATCGGGTCGAGCGGCACCGAATGGCCGAACACATTGCGGGTCATCGCTGCGGAAAACACGCCGTCGCGGGCGCTGGGCAGGAACTCGATCTCATAGGTTTTCGATTTCCGGCGCCCGTCGTCCTTTTCCGTCGTTGACGTCCACTTGATGGTGAATCCCTTCTTCAATTCGCGGATCACCACGCTCATATCCCGGGGATCGGTGTCACCGTCCTCCTTCACGATCTCGACGCTGCCGGCGTATTCGCCCGCAAAACGGGAAATATCCGCGCGCGCCCAATGCGGCAGCAGCAAGAGGACCGCCGCCGCAAGCACGGCGGCAAAGCTCAACGTGAAAGTGAAGTTTCGCATAAGCGTCGGCACGTTGCATTTCCTTCCGGATGTCCCAGCCTGCCCCTGCACTGTAACCATAGCATGGTTTCAGGCAATGGCATGTCCTGGAATGCGCCAATTCGGCACTATACCTGTCCGCGTGATTGGCTATGCTGCGCGCAACTGGCCAATTGCACTGCAGCAACCCGCAGGCTAAACGGCATGCAATCGCATACGCAACGGAGAGAAGACGGATGTCCGAAACCCGCACCGAAACCGACAGCTTTGGCCCGCTTGAGGTCCCCGCAGACAAGTACTGGGGCGCCCAGACCCAGCGGTCGATCATGAACTTCCCGATCGGCTGGGAAAAGCAGCCGGTCGCCATCGTGCGCGCGCTGGGGGTGATTAAGCAGGCCTGCGCCATGGCCAACAAGGAGTCGGGCAAGCTGGACGCGAAAATCGCCGATGCCGTCATCCAGGCCGCCAGCGAAGTTGTGGCTGGCAAGTTCGACGACAACTTCCCGCTGGTGGTGTGGCAGACCGGATCGGGCACCCAGTCCAACATGAATTCGAACGAAGTGATCGCAAACCGCGCCATCGAGATTCTGGGCGGCACCATCGGTTCCAAGGATCCGGTGCACCCGAACGATCACTGCAACATGGGCCAGTCCTCCAACGACACCTTTCCGACCGCAATGCATATCGCCACTGCGATGATGGTGCGCGACGTGCTGGTGCCGGGCCTGACCAAGCTGGCCGAAGGGCTGGAAAAGAAGTCCGAAGAGTTCAAGGACATCATCAAGATCGGCCGCACCCACACCCAGGACGCGACGCCGCTGACCCTGGGCCAGGAATTCGGCGGTTACGCGCATCAGATCCGCCAGGGCCTGGCGCGGGTCGAGGCGGCCATGCCCGGTATCTACGAACTGGCGCAGGGCGGCACCGCCGTGGGCACCGGCCTGAACACCCAGAAGGGCTGGGGCGAGAAGGTTGCTGCCAATATGGCAGAGATTACCGGCCTGCCCTTTGTCACCGCCCCGAACAAGTTCGAGGCGCTGGCGGCCCATGACGCCATGGTATTCCTGTCCGGCGCGCTCGCGACCATTGCGGGCAGCTGCTACAAGATCGCCAACGACATCCGCTTCCTGGGCTCCGGCCCGCGCTCCGGCCTCGGCGAGCTGATCCTGCCGGAGAACGAGCCGGGCTCCTCGATCATGCCGGGCAAGGTGAACCCGACCCAGGCAGAGGCGCTGACCCAGGTGGCAGCCCATGTGATGGGCAATGACGCGGCGATCAAGTTCGCAGGCTCCCAGGGCCATTTTGAGCTGAACGTCTACAATCCGATGATGTCCTACAACCTGCTGCAGTCGATCCAGCTGCTGGGCGATGCGGCGGACAGCTTTACTGAGCGGATGCTGAACGGCATCAAGGCCAATGAGCCGCGCATCGAAAAGCTGATGAAAGAGTCGCTGATGCTGGTCACGGCACTGGCACCGACCATCGGCTACGACAACGCGACCACCGTGGCCAAAACCGCGCATAAGAACGGCACCACGCTGAAGGAAGAAGCTGTCAAGCTGGGCTTCGTGGATGAAGCCACCTTTGACGCCGTGGTGCGGCCTGAGCAGATGATCGGGCCGAAGGACTGATGGGAAAACCGGTCAATCTGAACCGGTTCAGAAAAGAAAAAGCACGGGCCGAGAAAAAGGCCCGTGCTGACCGGAACGCCGTGACCTTTGGGCGCACCAAGGCAGAAAAAGATCTGGACAATGCGCGCAACGCTCATGAGATCAAGCGTCTGGACGAGCACAAGCGCGACGAATGAGCTCCCGCCCCAAGAAGCATTCCCTGACCCTGCGCGGGCACCGGACCTCGGTGTCGCTGGAGGATGACTTCTGGGATGCCTTCCGCGAGATTGCAGCCGCCGAAGACCGGGCAATTAACGACTTGGCAGCCGAAATCGATGAAACCCGCGGCGAGGACTGCGGGCTGGCATCTGCCATCCGGCTGTTTGTGCTGCGGCGGTTAAGGGCGGGTTAACCACGCTCCCGGACACTTACCGCATGGCGCATGTGTTCCGTACAATTTCCCCTGAGTTGTGGATGCAGCAGATTTTCGTTGTGAAGTCTGCCCGCCAAGGCGGTGTCGTGCGGCGAAAACTGCGCGATGCCGAACGCAATGTTGGCCTGCCCCGGCTGCAAGCCGAAGTGAAACGCCGCGGCTATCATGCGGTGTTGAACGGCGATCAGGTCGTCATCTTCTGCAACAATGAACCCGTTCACTTGTTGAGCTGACGCCAAAGTTTTCTGAAAACTTTGGCCAAAACTTTTCAAAATAGTTTTGGCTGCCGCGGCGACAGTTGCAGCCATATTCCATTCTTCGACCGCACCGTCAAATGCGCCACAGGCACCGGCGCCTTGCCCGCCGCCGGTTCGATACGGAACCGGCGCAGGATCATCGACAGGACCAGCGGCCCCTCCACCATCGCAAACCCCGCCCCCGTGCACACGCGGGCACCGGCTGAGAACGGGATGTAGGCGTCCCGCTGGCATTGCTTGCCGTTCTCTGTCCCCCAGCGCGCGGGATCAAAGCCGTCCGGGTTCTCCCACAACCGCTCATGCCGGTGCAGGTGCCAAGGGCTGAGCACCATCTGCGCACCTTTAGGCACTGCACGGTTGCGGAAGCGTTCGGGGCATACGGCCTCCCGCACCATCATGGGCACCGGCGGATACAGCCGCAGGGTCTCGCGGAACACATCGCGGCTGATCTTAAGCCGTGAGACCGCAGCGAAGCTCTCATCCTCCAGCGCGGCCGCCTCTGCGGCCACTTTCTCCTGCCAGTCCGGGTAGAGCGCCATCAAATAGAGCGCCCAGGCCAAAGCGGAGGCGCTGGTTTCATGTCCTGCCAGGAAGAATATCGCGACCTGGTCCACCATCTCGGCGGTGTCGAAGGTGCTGCCGGTTTCCGGGTCCCGGGTGGTCATGATCTTGGTCGCCAGGTCATCGGGCGCCCTGCCCGCCTTAATCGCAGCCATCCGTTCGGTGGTCAGTTGCGCGATCAGCGCCCGGATCGTCTTTGCATTCTGCCGGGTCCCGGCGCGGAAAAGCCGCGGCATCCAGCGCGGCAGCCGCACGAAGGCGGCCAGGTTCAGCAATGGCTGGCTGCGCTGATAGTCGCGGAACCGGGTGAAGACTTCGCCGGCCACCTCATGATCGATCGGGATGGAAAACAGCGTGCGGAAGATGACGTCAGCCGCCGCGTGCGAGGTTTCCTCCTCGATCTCCACTGGCCCCGTCCGCCCTTCCAGCCGCTTGACCGCCGCCTCTGCCGCGGCGCGCATCGCCGGGTAGGTATCCTTCAGCCGTCCGCCCTCGAACGCCGGATCAATGATCCGCCGCTGCCGCTTCCAGGCCTCGCCATTGGTCAGAAACACGGAATTGCCCAGCAAGGGCTTCAGCCCTTCGGCAATGCGGTCCGACTTGGGGAAATCCTCAGGCCGCTCTTTCAGCAGCAGCTTCACCAGATCCGGCTGATTGACCAGAAAGGAGCGGAAAAACGGCGTCCGGAACTCGGCCATCCAGGCGCGGTAGAGGCGCGCGGGCTGGGCCGACAGAATGTCCTGGCGGAACAGTTTTGCATAGCGCCACAGCGACACCCGGTCGGGGCGCGCAGGCGGTTTCGGCGGCATCACTTGGGTCATCCGGCGGCAACCGACGTGAACTTCGACACCGGCACGTCAATCCGCGACTGCGAGGGTTTCCGGTTCCTGTAGCGCTCTGCCAGCGTCAGCGGCCCGGCTGTAATCCGGAAATAGTCGTAGTCGCCCGGCCGGTCAAAGGCGCAAAGATACTGGAAATGCAGCCGGAAGAAGCGCCAGCGCAGCTGCTGCCAGCGCTCCGGGCTGAGGGTCTGGGTGAAGGCGGCGGAGAACACCAGCGGCCAGCGCTTGCCCTCCGGCGCGACGCCGCTGACGGCGACCGGATCACACAGCGCAAAGGCGCAGCCATCGCCCGGCGCGGTCACATCCACCCAGGCAAGCTCGGTGCGCTGGGACAGGTATTTCAAGTCGGCCCGCAGCCGCTTGGCTTGAGGCAGGAAGGAAACCATCGGCACCACCTGCCCCAGCGTGAGAAACCCAAGGGCGGGGCGGTCCTCAGGCAGCCCGTCCCGGATCAGGTCCGCCAGAACCGACACCCCCAGATGCGCACCGGAGGAGTGGCCGACGACCAGCACCTCGTCCAGGGTTTTATCGTGCAAGGCGTCTGCAATCAGAGCGCGGAATTCGCCCATCCGCACGTCCATCTCCGGCGGGATCGCACCGCGGGAGGCTGCCGAATGCGCGTAGTCGTGCATCAGGTAATAGGCGAAGAACTTGCCATCGCGTTTCTTGAACCAGCGCAGCAGCGCATAGCCGGCGCCAAGACCCAGCAGCCAGGCTGGCAGCGCGGCGGAAAGGCCGTTCAGCCCGGCAGAACCGGCAATAAGGCCAATGGCATGCGCCACGCCCCATGCCAGCAGCAGCGCCAGCAGCGCCTGCAGAAGCAGCATCCCAACCGGATAGAGCGCGGCAATTACTGGCCCTTTGCGAAGCCGCATCAGCCGCCTGAGCGCGCCGGTGGAGATGTAGATCCAGGCTGTCCGCAGCAGCTGCCAGTAGGTGCCCGGGATCGTGGCCTCCATGCTGCCGCGCACGATGTCGGACCAGACCAGCACTTCGATGTCCGCCTCGGTCCGCTGCCCGTCCATCACCGCTGCAACATGCCAGCCGTATAGTCCCTTGGTCTGCTTCGGTGAGAGCGTCAGGCTGTAGCCGGAAATCCCGGCCTGCGCGGCGCCTTCCGTGCGGTAGAGCTCGCGGTAGCGGCGCGGGTGAATCGGATCATAGCCGGGAATATAGAACACCCGGCGTTTGCGCACCTGCTGGGGGTTGGAACCCATGTGATCCACGCTGTTGATCCGCGCTGTCCTGCTCTGACGTTTCAAGCGCAGACTAACAGCGCTTTCCGGCAAGAGTAAGGCCGGGAGAGACAAAGAAAAACGGGGACCCTGAGGCCCCCTTGGAAACGCGCGGATCAGCCCAGTGTTGCCAGCGCCGGGAAGGTCTCCAGCAGCCACCAGGAGAAGGTGGTGAACAGGCCGGTGACCAGCATGATGCCGACAAAAAGCAACAGGCCGCCCATCACCTTTTCGATAAGGCCCATGTGGCGCTTCATCTTGTTCATCAGCGTCATTGAGCGATTGAGGAACATCGCGGCCAGCAGGAAGGGCACGCCCAGACCCGCGGCATAAACGCCCAGCAGGATGGTGCCGCGGCTGACTGAAGCTTCGGATGCCGCCAGCGACAGGATGGCGCCCAGCTGCGGCCCGATGCAGGGGGTCCAGCCAAAGGCAAAGGCCAGCCCCAGCACATAGGCCCCCAACGCGGAACCGCCGGATTCGCCGGCCTCCATCCGCGCCTCGCGGTCCAGCAGCGGAATGCGGAAAACCGACAGGAAGTGCAGACCGAAGATGATCACCACAACACCTGAAACCTGAGCGAAAAGCTCCTGATTTTGCAGCACAAAGGCGCCAAACGCCGAGGCCGTGAAGCCCAGCAGCAGGAACACCGTGGACAACCCCAGCACAAAAAACAGCGCCGCAATGATGGCCTTGCGCCGCGCGGCGACCGTGCCCTGCATCTCGCCGATGGTGACCCCGCTCATATACGCCAGATACGGCGGCACAATCGGCAGCACGCAGGGCGACAGGAAACTGATAACGCCGCCCAGCAGCGCCACCAGCATGGCAGGGAGCAGCCCTGCGTCGATGATCTCGATTCCAAACATGGTCCAACACTTATGCCAGCGGGCGGCCAACGTCACGGGGACGGCTGGTCACATCCTTGTGGACAGCATGAAACATCCCCCTTATCTGAACACCATGAGCGAGATCAAAGAGACCCTTGATGCAATCGGGCTGCTGTGCCCCCTGCCCGTCCTGAAGGCGCGCAAGCGGCTGAAATCGCTGCAGCCTGGCCACGTGCTGCAGCTGCTGGCGGATGACCCGGCGGCGGTGATCGACGTGCCGCATTTCTGCAATGAGGCAGGGCATGAGTTCCTGGGCCACAGCGAAGGCGCGGGCCATCAGATCTACCTGATCCGCAAAGGCGGCTAATCCGGAAATCTCTGCAGCGCCTGCAACTGGCGGCGCCGGAATTCTGCGAAAACTCCGGCTCGGAGAACACGCGTTTTCCGGGCCGTTTCCTGCGCCGGGAAACGGTGTTTCGCGCGCGGCCTGCAGTTCCTTAACTGACAGCAGCTTTAAATGAAAAAGGCAGGCTTGGAAGCCTGCCTTTTCCTTAAGTCATGTGTCTGGCTCAACCGCCCATCGACCACCAGCCGCGGCGTTTCGGTTTAGGCGGGGCTGCGGGTTCCGGCTCTGACCCGGCGCCGGCCATGGCAGGCTCCGGCTGCTTTTCCTCTTCCGCGGCAACGGGTTCCAGCTGTGCTGCCTCTTTCACAGCGGGCTGCTCCCCGGCGGCTTCTGCAGCGGTTTCTTCAGCAGGCTGCTCTTCGACCGCTTCCACAGCCTCCTCAGACGGCGCGGCGTCTGCAGCAGCGGCCAGTTCTTCTGCCGGAGCGGCCTGATCAGATGCCTCAGCAGGTTCTGCGTCCCCGGCGGCGGTGTCCCCCGCGCTGTCCGCAACCGCAGCAGCTGCGTGTTCTGCCGTCTCCTCAGCCGGAACGTCCGCAGCTGTTTCTGCGGCAGGCGCTTCGGCAACTTCAGCCGCAGCCGGAGCATCCTCTTGAGCGGCATCGGAGCTCTCAACAGCGGCACCGGCCTCTGCATTGTCCGCTTCGGCACTGTCCGCCTCGGCCTGTTTGGCCTTCGGCTTGCGCGAACGGGACCGGGTACGGGTGCGGGACGGTTTCTTCTCCTTCACCTCTTCCGCGGCAGGCTCCTCCGCCTCAGAGGCAGCTTCCTGCGCTTCGTCGGCCTCTTCCTTGGGCTGGTCCTGATCTTCGGACGTCTCCTCTCCGTTCTCGCCCGCCTGGGACTGATCGCCGTTGCCGGACTTCCGGCGGCGGCGGCGGCGGCGCTTGCGCTTGGGCTTGTCGTCCTGCGGTGCCGTGTCTTCGGCGGTCTCAGGCGCCTCAGCGGCGGCAGGTGCCTCGTCCTCGTCTTGCGTGGCTTCCTCCGCGTCCACCTGATCCATGATCGAGGTATCAACCGACACAACCGGAGCAGTGGCCGCAGGCACAGTGCGGGACGCGGTCTTGAACTTCTCCAGCACAAAGTCCGGGCTGACCAGATGCGCGTCGCCTTCGATGCGCACGGACAGGCCGTAACGCGCCTCGATCTGGGCGATATGCTCGCGTTTCTGGTTCATCAGGAAGTTGGCAATGGACACCGGGCAGCGCACCAGCACCTCGCGGGAGCGGCGGCGGGTGCCCTCTTCCTCAATCTGGCGCAGGATCGACAGCGCCATCGAATCGTCGGAACGGATCAGGCCGGTGCCATGGCAATGAGGACACGGCGCGGTGGTCGCCTCGATCATGCCGGGGCGCAGCCGCTGGCGCGACATTTCCATCAGGCCGAAGCCCGAGATCCGGCCCACCTGAATACGGGCGCGGTCTGTCTTCAGCTTGTCCTTCATGCGCTTTTCGACGGCGGCGTTGTTCTTGCGCTCGTCCATGTCGATGAAGTCAATCACGATCAGGCCCGCAAGGTCGCGCAGACGCAGCTGGCGCGCCACTTCTTCGGCAGCCTCCAGGTTGGTCTTGAGCGCGGTTTCCTCGATCGAGGCTTCCTTGGTCGCACGGCCGGAGTTCACGTCGATCGCCACCAGCGCTTCGGTCACGCCGATCACGATATAGCCGCCGGACTTCAGCTGCACCACCGGGTTGAACATGCCGCCCAGGTAGCTTTCGACCTGGTAGCGGGCGAACAGCGGCAGCGCGTCCTGGTAATGCTTCACGTTCTTGGCGTGGGACGGCATGATCATCTTCATGAAGTCCTTGGCGATGCGGTAGCCGCGGTCGCCTTCCACCAGAACCTCGTCGATCTCGCGGTTGTACAGGTCGCGGATCGAGCGTTTGATCAGGTCGCCCTCTTCGTAGATCTTGGCCGGCGCGATGGATTTCAGCGTCAGCTCGCGGATCTGTTCCCACAGGCGCTGCAGGTATTCGTAATCGCGCTTGATCTCCGCCTTGGTGCGTTTGGCCCCGGCGGTGCGCACGATCAGGCCCGCGCCGGTCGGCACGTCCAGTTCGGAGGCAATGTCCTTGAGCTTCTTGCGGTCGGCAGCATTGGTGATCTTGCGGGAGATGCCGCCGCCTCGGGCGGTGTTCGGCATCAGCACGCAATAACGGCCGGCCAGCGACAGGTAGGTGGTCAGTGCCGCGCCCTTGTTGCCGCGCTCTTCCTTGACGACCTGCACCAGCAGCACCTGGCGCACCTTGATCACTTCCTGGATCTTGTAGCGGCGCGGGCGCGGCTTGCGCGGCGGGCGGATGTCCTCGCTGTCGTCCTCGTCAGCGACGGACTCGATGTTCTCGTCCTTGGATGTGGCGTCGGCCCGGCGGGGTTCGCCGTTTTCCTCGCCTTCCTCACCGGCAGCGTCATCGCTGGCGGTTTCAGCCTTGGCTTCCTCTGCGCCCGTTCCGGCTTCAGCTTCAGCAGGCGCGTCACCGGCCTCTTCTGCAGGTTCTTCCGCGGCGGCCTCTTCAGCAGGAGCGGACTCTTCAACCGACTCGGCCGCAGTCTCTTCGCCTGCCTCGGCAGGAGCTTCCGCTGCCGCCGCCTCAGCCGGGGCTTCGCCTTCGTCTTCCGGCTCTTCCACCGGAGTTTCCGCGACACGTTCCACCGGCGAGGAGCCTTCGGGCACCTCGGCCAGTTCCGCAGGCACGTCCGCGGCTTCGGCGCTGTCGCTCAGGTCGATGGTTTCCATCCCGGCGATTTCACCGGTTTTTTCCTCCGAGGCGTCAACCTCCTTGGTCTCCACCGCGTCACCGGAAGCAGCCTTGGCCGCTTTGGCGGCAGACCGGGACTTGCGGGCGCGCTTCGGCTTGGACGGTTTTTCGTCCTCTTCCTCGTCGCGGGCGCGCATCGCCTCGGCATAGGCGCGTTCTTCCTCCATCAGGGCCTCACGGTCCGCGACGGGGATCTGGTAATAATCCGGGTGGATTTCCGAGAACGCAAGGAAGCCGTGGCGGTTGCCGCCATAGTCGACAAACGCCGCCTGAAGCGACGGTTCGACCCGGGTTACCTTTGCGAGATAGATATTGCCAGCAAGCTGGCGTTTGTTTTCGGATTCAAAGTCGAACTCCTCAACCTTGTTTCCATCGACCACCACAACGCGGGTTTCTTCCGCGTGGGTGGCGTCAATAAGCATCTTCTTTGCCATGTGTCCTTGGTGCACCTGCCCTGTGCGCCCGCAAGCTGTCTGCTTCCAGGCGGCCGCGCGCGTTTCGGGTGGTGTCTTGTCAGGGCGATCTGGGACGGCGCGGTGCAGCAGGTGGTCCCGGGGACTGTGCCCGGCCTTCCTGCCTCAGTGCTCTTCGCTCTCACGCGCGTCATCGCGGTTCTTCTCCGGCAGGCGGGCCGTAGCCTTCCCTGCCCTATAATCCCTGCGCCGGCTTGAATTCCGGCTCGGGCGCTAAACTGCCCCCTCAGTCAAGGGGGCCAATCGGTCTGGCTGCAGCTTTCTCGGGTCGTGCCGGACAAAAGCCGAAGCCAGCGAAACTCATCAGAACGGGGGAAGGCAATTGCCGGTTTCCAGCCCGTTGGGACAGCATAAGGCCTGTGGATAGGTAATGACAATGGGCATTCGTCACGGCAGGACCTGAAAATGAAATCCGCCTGCTGTTACCCGGAAATTGGTTAACTTTTCGTTGAAATTCAGCGGTCTGCCGGAGGTCCGCTAGAAGTCCGGCGCCACAAACAGAGGTGTTCCGGGCCGCTTCCCGCATTGGAAAACGGCCCTGGTGAGCGGTTAGGCCAGGTAATCCGAGCGCTGCAGGCCGTATTTTGCCATTTTCTCGTTCAGCGTCCGGCGCGGCAGGCACAGTTCATCCATCACGCTGGCAATGGAGCCCTTATGGCGGCGCATGGTGTTGTCGATCAGCATGCGCTCAAAGGCTTCCACATATTCTTTCAGCGGCTTGCCTTCGGTGGTCATCACCGGCTGCATTTCCTCGTGATCGGACATCAGCAGCGAGGCGATGGTGCCGGAGCCCCGGCGCGACTGCAGCACCGCGCGTTCTGCGATGTTGATCAGCTGGCGCACGTTGCCCGGCCAGGGCGCCTGCAAGAGCTGCGCCGCTTCCTGGGCGCTGACCTGCGGCGCATCGCAGCCGTACTCCTCGGAAAACTGCTCGCTGAGGCGGGTGAACAGCGTCAGGATATCCTCGCCGCGCTGGCGCAGCGGCGGCACGGTGATGCGCAGCGCCGCCAGACGGTAGAACAGGTCCGGCCGCAGCGCGTCTTCGCAGGTCTTGCCGGCTTCCTGCAGGTTGGAGATCGCGATGATCCGGGTTTCGGCAGGCGTCCCCTGCTCATTGATCACGCTCAGGAGCTTGGCCTGCAGGGTTTCCGACAGCGCGTCAATGTCTTCCAGCACCAGGGTACCGCCGCGGGCTTCCTCGATGGCAGGCAGCATGCTGTCTTCTGGCTGCATCGGGCCGAACAGGCGTTTGGCCAGCGCCTCTTCTTCCAAAGCGGCACAGGAGACCAGCACAAATTTCTTGCCCGCACGGCTGCCGACTGCATGCAGCGCATGGGCGACCAGCGTCTTGCCGGTGCCGGTCTCGCCGTCGATCAGCACATGGCCGTCGGCCTGACCGAGGTCGAGAATATCCTCGCGCAGGCGCTCCATCACCGGGCTTTGGCCGATCAGCTTCTTCATGATCTGCGAACCGTCCGACAGCTCGCGCCGCAGCGCCCGGTTGTCGAGCGTCAGGCGGCGGGCGCCGGTGGCGCGCTTGGCCAGCTCCGACATGCGGTCCGGGTTGAAGGGCTTTTCCAGGAAGTCGAAGGCCCCGACGCGCATCGCCTCAACCGCCATCGGCACATCGCCATGGCCGGTGATCATAATCACCGGCAGCGCGCTGTCAGTGCCCATCAGCTTTTTCAGGAACTGCATGCCGTCCATGCCCGGCATTTTAATGTCGGAGATCACGATCCCCGGGTAATCCGGCCCCAGCACCTTGAGCGCTTCCTCAGCGCTGGAGAAGGTCTCTGTGTCATACCCTGACAGCGCCAGCCACTGGCTGATCGACTGCCGCATATCCTGTTCATCATCGACGATCGCGATTTTCATAGCCTGGGCCATGCGCGTTCACTCCTAATCACTCCGGGCTGCCCTATTCAGCAGCTTCGATACCGTCCACCAGGACCGGCAATTGCATCTCAAAGACCGCGCCGCCGCTCTGGCCGTTGCGGGCGGTCAGCCGTCCCCCAAGGTCGTTGACGATCCCCGAGGAGATGGCAAGACCCAAACCAACCCCATCGCCGGGCTGCTTGGTGGTGTAGAAAGGCTCGAACAGGTTGTCGAAGTCCTTGATTCCCACCCCGTTGTCGCGCACCGACAGGGTTGCCGTCTCACCGGCGGCCAGCAGGATTTCCACCTCCGGGTCCGCCACGGATTTGGTGGCGTCCAGCGCGTTGCGCAAGAGGTTGACCATAACTTGTTCCAGGCGCATCCGGTCGCCCATCACCATAACAGGTTCTTCGGGCAAAATCCGGGTGATTTTCACATGCCTCTGGCGCAGCTGCGGCTCCATCATCGACAGGCTGGAGGCCAGCGCATCGCCCAAGTTTACAGGGCTGAACGCGTCGCCGCCCTTGCGCGCGTAGGATTTGAGCTGGCGGGTGATCGCGCCCATCCGCTCGATCAGGTCGTCGATGCGGCCGAAGGAGGCCAGCGCCTCATCCGGGCGGTTGCGGTTGAGCAGCAGGCGGGCGCCGGCCAGGTAAGTTTTCATCGCCGCCAGCGGCTGGTTCAACTCATGGCTGACGGCGGCCGACATCTCGCCCAGGGCAGCCAGTTTGGAGCTTTGCGCCAGGCTCTGCTCGGCCACGGCGAGGGTCTTTTGCATCCGTTCCCGCTCGGCGATTTCCCGCTGCAGGCGCGCGTTCAATACGCGAAGCTCTGCCGACTCCCGCTGGAACAGCGCCATCCGCAGCGCGGTCTTGCGGCTCAGCGCATAGAAGGCGAGCGCCAAAAGGATCGCGAATCCCATGATTTCCAGCGCCAGCACGGCATTTACCCGCTCCCGCACCGACGAATAGGTGGTGAAGGACGCCATCCGCCAGCCCTGGAACGGCACCCTCGTTTCCAGCCGCATCACCGCCTCGCCCTGCAGATAGGCATCGGGCGGCAGCGCGGTCCAGTCGGTGGTTGCGCGGATCGCCCGCTGGATCGCGCCTTCGGGCGTCTGCAGCGTCAGCGCATCGCCTTCCTTCAGGCCGCGCCAGCGCGCTTCGGTGGCCAGGATGATGGTGCCGGTGCTGTCGGTCACAAGCACCGCGTCGGAAATCCCCGCCCAGGCGCGTTCGAATTTCTGCAGGTCCACCTCAACCACAATCGCGCCCAGAACGCCGGTCGCATCAATAATGCGGCGGGAGTAGGTAAAGCGGTAGCCGCCCACCTCGCGCGGGATGACCGAGAATACGGTCGACTTGGCCCGCACCGCATCAACAAAATAGGCTGCATTGCGGTGGTTAGAGCCCAGCCGGTTGCGGTCGGTGGCCGCCACCGTGCGCCCGTCCTGCGCCAGCAGCATGATCGAGGCCGCACCGATCTCATCGACAAAGGAGATAAGCCGCTGGGTAGACAGCGAGAAATCGCTGGACTGAAGCGCCGAGATCAAGGTCTGGTCGCGCGCCAGAAGCTGCGGCACGATGGCATGCTGGCGCAGCTCGCTGAGCAGGTTGCCGGAATAAAGCGCCAGCCGCAGCTCCGCCCGGTTGCGGGTGCTTTCGGTGAACCGGTGGGTCAGCGCCCGGTTGGTGGTCCAGACGGTGACCGCCGCGACCACCATGAACAGCACAAGCGCCAGCCGCGCCCGCCACGAAATCGTGCGCGAACCTGCCTTGGCTTTGCTTTTGGTCGTGTCAGAGCGCGGGGCGGTCATAACTCATACCTATTGCGGCCGCCCCGCATCCTCAAGTCACGCCGCGGTGACCATTCCCGCCAATGCGCGGAACACTGCCGCACCATCGGTGCCGCCATGGCCCTCATCCGCGGCCCGTTCCGGGTGCGGCATCATGCCGAGAACACGGCGGTTTTCCGAAAGGATGCCAGCAATGTCCGCGACCGAGCCGTTGGGGTTATCTTCATAGGTGAAGGCCACACGGTCCTGGTCCTGCAGCGCCTTGACGGTGTCCGCGTCGGCAAAATAGTTGCCGTCATGATGCGCGATCGGCACCCCGATCACATCGCCCGCGCTGTAGCCCTGGGTAAAGACGCTATCGGAGGTGGCGACCTTCAGGTTCACAGTGCGGCAGATGTATTTCAGGCCTGCATTGCGCAGCAGCGCCCCCGGCAGCACGCCGGTCTCAGTCAGGATCTGAAAGCCGTTGCAGACGCCGATGGCGTAGCCGCCGCGGTCGGCATGTTCGATCACCGCCTTGCAGATCGGCGACTGCGCCGCAATGGCGCCGCAGCGCAGGTAGTCGCCATAGGAAAAGCCGCCCGGCACCCCAACGATATCGACGCCGCCGGGCAGCGCGCTGTCCTTGTGCCAGACCATCGACACATCGAACCCGGCCTGCTCAAACGCGACCGCCAGATCGCGGTCGCAGTTCGAACCGGGGAAGACTACTACCGCCGCCTTCATCACTGCATCTCGATGCTGTAGGATTCGATCACGGTGTTGGCCAGCAGCTTCTCGCACATCGCGGTCACATCTGCCTCGGTGGCGCCTTCGGCCAGATCCAGGTCGATCACCTTGCCCTGACGCACGCCTTCAACCTTCTCAAAGCCCAAGGCTCCCAGCGCGTGGCGCACGGCCTCGCCCTGCGGATCCAGAACCCCGTTCTTCAGCATCACATGCACCCGTGCCTTCATCGCATCATCCCTCAGGTTTTCGATGGCGAAGCCCCATCCAGGCTTCTTCTTTGCAAAAATACTCAAGGACCCGCGGCGCGGTCAGGCGCAGCGGGTCCTTATGTCAGTTCACCAGCGTCGGCTTGCCCGGCGCAGGCGGGTTGTTCGGCATCACACCCAGACGGCGCGCCACTTCGCTGTAGGCGTCGGTCAGGCTGCCCAGGTCGCGCCGGAACACGTCCTTGTCCAGCTTCTGGCCGGTCTTGATGTCCCACAGGCGGCAGCTGTCCGGGCTGATTTCATCGGCGATCACCAGGCGCTGGAAGTCACCCTCGTAAATCCGGCCGATCTCGATCTTGAAGTCGACCAGACGGATGCCCACGGCCAGGAACACGCCGGACAGGAAATCGTTGACGCGCAGCGCCAGGCTCAGGATGTCGTCCATGTCCTGCTGGCTTGCCCAGCCGAAGGCGGCGATATGCTCTTCGGTGACCAGCGGGTCGCCCAGGGAGTCATCCTTGTAGCAGTATTCCACAATCGGTCGCGGCAGCTGGGTGCCCTCGTCGATCCCGAGGCGCTTGGAAATCGAGCCGGCCGCATAATTGCGCACAATCACTTCCAGCGGAATGATCTCGCAGCTGCGCACCAGCTGTTCTCGCATGTTCAGCCGCTTCAGGAAATGGGTCGGCACGCCGATCTGTGCCAGGCCCAGCATGAAGAACTCGCTCAGGATGTTGTTCAGGACCCCTTTACCCTCGATCACGTCGTGCTTTTCGGCGTTGAAGGCGGTGGCGTCATCCTTGAAATACTGCACGATGGTGCCCGGTTCCGGGCCTTCATACAGTGTCTTTGCCTTGCCTTCGTAGATTTTCTTGCGGCGCGCCATTGGGAACCTTTCGGGTCATTGCCGGGAATCCGGCCCTGCGATGTGCCGCTCTCATAGTGCAAGGGGCTCTCAGCCGCAAGCTTGCTGCACAGGGCTGCCCTGCCGCGGAAGCGGCGGCACCAGCCTCCGGAACGGACAGCGGATACGGCCAGCCGCTGCCACGCCTAGGACAAAACCGCCCAAAGGCTTTGCCAGGAACCGTTTTTTCTTGCCCTGAGGGGCAATCATACTCCTATCATATCTTAGGTGCACAAGGTTAATGAGGATCAGCCATGACAACATTCGACGAACGCGAGCAGGCCTTTGAGGCCAAGTTTGCGCATGATGAGGAAATGCAGTTCAAAGCGCGGGCGCGCCGCAACAAGCTGGTGGGCCTTTGGGCGGCGGAGCTTCTGGGCAAAACCGGCTCCTCGGCCAATGATTACGCCCAGTCCATTGTTGCCGCGGACCTGGAGGAAGCCAGCCATGAGGATGTCGTGCGCAAGCTTACCGGCGACCTGGGCAGCCGGGCCAGCGAGGAGCAGATACGGCTGAAACTGCAGGAGCTTCTGGTGCAGGCGCAGGCAGAAATGCTCAGCGAATCCAACTGAACAGCTTTGCAGCGGCGCAAGGCCCGGCCGCCGGAAACCCGGCTAGCCCTGTGTTTGGCACCCTGGCGCGGCATCAGCCGGTGGCAAGAGCGTGCTGTGCTGATCTCCTGGTTCACTTTCCGCCTGGCACCGCCGGACAGACAACTCTGGAATTTTCGGGTTAACCGAACCGGCGAGTGCATGCGCCAGCCTGCCGGGCGAGGTGCCTGTTGCGCCACACAGGAGTGTCATGCTGGTTTCAATCTCCTCTGCCGCCCGGAACGGCCGCCCTTCTGCCCCAGCCGGCCTCTGCGCTTGCAGTCATCACGGGCTGCTTCTAGCTGCTGCCGCCGCAATCGGGGCTGTCTTCCCTCGCCTAGGGTGGCGCATTAATTGCGTCCTTCCGGCCTGGAAAGGGGCAAGTGCGATGCGGGGGGTCCCGGGCCTGCCTCTGGCCGCGGAGCCGGATTTCCGAACAGCCTAGGGCGCGGACCGCAGCCCGCCACCGGTGCAGCAGGCCTCCGCGGCGCGAACTCATAATGAAGATGAAGAAAATGAAATTGCCCTTGCCCTCGGGGCGTGAGACAGGGGAAACAGACCACTTTGCCGTCCGCACCGCCGGGGCGGCCCGCTGACATGGGACAAAACTGATGACAAATACTTTCAAACAGCTGCTGGAGACCAGGGATGTGCTGCTGGCGGATGGCGCGACCGGCACCAATCTGTTTGCCATGGGGCTGCAGTCCGGCGACGCGCCGGAATTGTGGAACGTGGATGAGCCCAAGAAGATCATGGCGCTCTACCAGGGCTCCGTCGATGCGGGCAGCGATCTGTTCCTGACCAACAGCTTCGGCGGCACCGCCGCACGTCTGAAGCTGCACGACGCGCAAGGCCGCGTGCGCGAACTGAACCGCACCGCAGCCGAACTGGGCCGCGAGGTGGCCGACAAGGCAGAGCGCAAGATTGCCGTGGCCGGCTCCGTCGGCCCGACCGGGGAAATCTTCGAACCCGTCGGTGACATGTCCCATGCGCTCGCGGTTGAGATGTTCCACGAGCAGGCCGACGCCCTGAAGGAAGGCGGCGCCGACGTGCTGTGGCTGGAAACCATTTCCGCGCCGGAGGAATTCCGGGCCGCGGCTGAGGCCTTCAAACTGGCGGATATGCCCTGGTGCGGCACCATGAGCTTTGACACCGCAGGCCGCACAATGATGGGTGTGACCTCGTCAGATCTGGCGCAGCTGGTGGAGGAGTTCGACAACGCGCCGCTGGCCTTTGGCGCCAATTGCGGCACCGGCGCCTCCGACATCCTGCGCACCGTGCTGGGTTTTGCCGCCCAAGGCACCGAGCGCCCGATCATTTCCAAGGGCAACGCCGGCATTCCGAAATACGTCGACGGCCACATCCACTATGACGGCACCCCGGAACTGATGGGCGAGTATGCAGTGATGGCCCGGAACGCTGGCGCCAAGATCATCGGCGGCTGCTGCGGCACCATGCCCGACCACCTGCGCCACATGCGCGAAGCGCTCGACAGCCGTCCGCGCGGCGACCGCCCGGCGCTGGAACAGATCGTTGAGGTTCTGGGCCCCTTCACCTCCGACGGCGACGGCACCGGCGATGATGCAAACCCGGGCGGCGAGCGCCGCTCCCGCCGGCGCCGCCGCGCCTGAGAC
>NZ_JBQKUH010000026.1:0-59023 GCF_054968485.1 Leisingera sp. G5_S3_59_S7 | reverse complement strand
GGGCGCGTTTCGGCGTAAACATGATAGTGTCCTCTCATCCATTTTCTGTCATCGGCGCCTCAACGCGCCGTTGAGCAGGAGTAACTCCGCCTCCGGCAAAAGGTTCCATGGATCCTTTTCCGCACCTGCGCGTAAGTGATGCATAAAGGGAGCGAAACCTGCCCCGCCGAATAGAATCAGGAGATTTCCATGAAACGTTTGAACCGCGCCCTGGCTGCCGCATTCTGCTTGCTGGGCATGCCAGCCGCCGCCGAGGAGATCGGCCAGATCGGGGTCGACTGGGTCGGCAATGATATTGTGATCGAGGCGATCTCCGATCCCAAGGTCCAAGGTGTCACCTGCCACATCGCCTATTTTGAGCGCGGGCTGATTGACCGGCTGTCCAAGGGCAACTGGTTCGAGGACCCCTCCAACGCCTCGCTGGCCTGCCGCCAGACCGGGCCGATCACGCTGGGCGACATCGACCGCAGCGATGACGGCGAGGACGTGTTCCGGGAGTCGCGGTCCATCATCCTCAAATCCCTGCGTGTGAAACGTCTGTTCGATGAAACCAACCAGACGCTGATCTATGTCGCCCACGCAGCCGAGCTGACGGATGGCTCCGCCAAGGTCTCGATCTCGACCGTGCCGCTCTATCAGCCCGACTGATAGACGGCAGACACCTCTGCCCGGATGATCCGGGCGATCTGGGCGCAGTCCTCCAGGCTGAAGGTCAGCGGCACCCGCATGTCGATGACCCCCGCCAGGATGCGGTCGCTTTGCGGCAGCCGCGGGGTGTCCGCATAGCGCCAGCTGTCATAGCGGGAGGTGAAGGCAACAGGCTCCGGCGTGCCGAACCATTTCAGCTCCACCCCGCGGGCGGCACAGCGGCGCACGGCCTCCTGCACGGCGTCTTCACTCCAGTCCAAAAGCAGGAACTGGATGGAGGAGCCGACATAGTCCTCCTGCGCGGGTCGCTCCACGACCGTCAGGCCTGGCGTGCCGCGCAGACCGTCCTCCACCGCGCGGTAGCGGTCGTTCCAGCGTTCCACCTGAGTATCCAGGTCGCGCAACTGCGGCCGCAGGATGGCGGCGCGCAGGTTGTCCATGCGGCCCGAGATGTTGGGGGTCTCGTATTTCACCCGCTCAAACACCTCTGGCCCCGGCGCCGCCAGATGGCGGCCATACAGCATGTAGGAGCCCGACATCATGATGGCGCGGGCGGCAATTTCCTCATCATCCGTGATGAGCAGCCCGCCCTCGCCCGAGTTCACATGCTTGTAGGTCTGGCAGGAATAGCAGCCCACCGCGCCATGGCGGCCCGACAGCACCCCGTTCCAGGAGGCGCCCATGGTGTGGGCGCAATCCTCGATCACGGTGATACCGGCTGCGTCGCAGATCTCCATCAGCCGGTCCATGTCGCACAGATGCCCGCGCATGTGCGACAGCATCAGCACTTTCGCCTGATCCGCCTTCGCCGCCAGATCCTCCAGGTCGATGGTCAGGCCTTCGGTCACCTCGACAAACACCGGCTCCGCCCCGACAGAGGCGATTGATCCAGGCACCGGCGCCAGTGTGAAGGCGTTGGTCAGAACCTTGTCGCCGGGCTTCACCCCGACCGCGCGCAGCGAGGTCGCCAGCGCATAGCCGCCGGACGCCACCGCAAGGCAGTATTTCGCGCCCGTCTGCGCCGCGAACTCCTGCTCCAGCAGGGCGGTTTCCCCTGCCTCGCCCTCTGCCACGTTATAGCGGTGCAGCCGCCCGCTACGGAGCACCGCCAGCGCGGCCTCGATGGCGTCTTCAGGGATGGGTTCCTGCTGGGTGAAAGACCCGGAAAATGTCTCGCTCATGCGGCGTTTGTGAGCCGCTGCCCCTCAAGGGTCAAGAGAGAACCCGAAAGGACGGCTTTCCCGAAACTAAGTTGCGGGATCACGCAATCAGCCGGTCCGCGACCTCCGGCAGGTCCTCGAACCGGTCGAGCAGAGCCTCGGGTTTCAGCGCCGCCATGTCATCGCCGGAGGGCCCGAAGGTCACCAGCACCGACGGCACACCCGCATTGGCAGAGGTTGTGCGGTCAGTGTCGCTGTCACCGACCAGCAGCGTGCGCGCCGGATCGCCGCCAGCGCGGCGGGCGGCCTCGAACAGCGGCTCCGGGTCGGGTTTGCGCACCGGCAGCGTGTCCGCCCCAACCAGCGAGGCAAAGGCATCCCGCACGCCAAGGCTGCGCATCAGCTGCTCTGCCAGCCCTTCCGGCTTGTTTGTGCAAATGCCGACGCCGAAGCCCGCGGCTTTCAGCACCTCCACAGCCTCCATTGCACCGGGATAAAGTATAGTGTGGTGGTCGATAGCATCGCGATAGGCTTCCAGCAGAACCGGATAAAACTCATCGACGGTGGCGGGGTTGAACTGCCCTGCCCGTTTCAAACCTGCGGTCAGCATCATCCGGCCGCCGCGCAGAGCGACGCCTGCATCTTCGGGATGGCTCAGCACATCGCCCAGCCCCATCTGCCGGAAGCAGAAATTGGCCGCCGCCAGCAGATCGCCCGAGGTATCCGCCAGCGTGCCGTCCAGATCGAAGATAACTGTTCGCATACCCTGCCCTTTCGGCACTTTTCCGCCGCCGCATGTTGCAGCCCGCAATCTAGTTTGATGGCGCTATCCCTTGCGCCCTGCCCCCCAGCGGATAAAACGGGAGCGCTAAAAACACAAAGAGAAAAGCGATTATGAGCATTGCCCTTGTCATCCTGGCGGCCGGAAAAGGCACGCGGATGAACTCCGACCTCCCCAAAGTCCTGCACCCGATCGCCCAGGCGCCGATGCTGGAGCACGCTATGGCTGCAGGCCGCGCACTGGAGCCGGAGCGCACCATCATTGTGGCAGGTCACGGGGCTGAGGCAGTGCGTGAGGCGGTAGCCGAAATCGACGAGGAGGCCGAAGTCGTCCTTCAGGAGGAACAGCTTGGCACCGCCCATGCGGTGAACCAGGCCCGCGCCGCGTTAGACGGCTTCGAGGGCGATGTGGTTGTGCTTTACGGCGACACGCCCTTTGTCAGCGCCGAGACGCTGGAGCGGATGGTCGAAGCCCGCCAGCGCGCCGATCTGGTGATCCTGGGGTTCGAGGCTGCCGACCCGGGACGTTATGGCCGCCTGGTGATGAACGGCGACAGCCTGGAGCGGATTGTCGAGTTCAAGGACGCCTCTGAAGCCGAGCGCGCCATCACCTTCTGCAATTCCGGGCTGATGGCCTGCAAGGCCAGCGCGATGTTCGATCTGATCGCCCGGGTTGGCAATGAAAACGCCTCGGGGGAATACTACCTGACCGATCTGGTGGAACTGGCCCGCCGCGAGGGCTTGAAAGTCACCGCCGTGTCCTGCGACGAGGCGGAAACGCTGGGCGTCAATTCCCGCGCGGAACTGGCGCAGGCCGACGGGCTGTTCCAGGCACGCGCACGGGCCGAACTTCTGGACCTGGGCGTCACCCTGATGGCGCCGGAAACCGTCTACCTCTCTTTCGGGACCATCATCGGCCGCGACACGGTGATCGAACCCAATGTGGTCTTCGGCCCCGGCGTGACGGTGGAAAGCGGCGCGCTGATCCGGGCGTTTTCGCATCTGGAGGGCTGCCACGTCAGCCGCGGTGCCAAAGTGGGGCCTTATGCCCGCCTGCGCCCCGGTGCGGAGCTGGCGGAGAACACCCACATCGGCAACTTCGTCGAAATCAAGAACGCCGAGATTGCCGAAGGCGCCAAGGTGAACCACCTTAGCTATATCGGCGACGCCGCGGTCGGCGAAGCAACCAATATTGGCGCGGGCACAATTACCTGCAACTATGACGGTGTGATGAAGCACCGCACCGAAATCGGCGCCCGCACCTTTATCGGGTCGAACACCATGCTGGTGGCCCCGGTGCGGGTCGGCAACGAGGCGATGACCGCGACAGGTGCCATCATCACAAAGAATGTCGAAGACGGCGACCTGGCCATTGGCCGCGCTGAACAAACCAACAAACCGGGCCGCGCGCGCAAGCTCATGGAGATGCTGCACGCCAAGAAAGCCCGCCTGCAAAAGGGAGCCAAGTGATGTGCGGAATTGTCGGCGTACTGGGCAATCACGAGGCCGCCCCGATCCTGGTCGAGGCGCTGAAGCGGCTGGAATACCGCGGCTATGACAGTGCGGGCATCGCCACGGTGAACAGGGGCGAACTGCACCGCCGCCGCGCGGTGGGCAAGCTGGTGAACCTCTCCGACCTCCTGGTGCACGAGCCGCTGGCCGGCAAGGCCGGGATCGGCCACACCCGCTGGGCGACCCATGGCGCGCCGTCCGTCAGCAACGCGCATCCGCACCGCGCGGGCGCCGTCGCCGTGGTGCACAACGGCATTATCGAGAACTACAAGGAACTGCGCGCAGAGCTGTTGAACTGCGGCCTGGAGTTCCGCACCGAGACCGACACCGAAACAGTTGCCCTGATGACGGAACGCTACCTGCAGGAGGGCCTTGCGCCGGCGGATGCCGCCTTCAAGACGCTGGACCAGCTGGAGGGCGCCTTTGCGCTCGCGTTCCTGTTTGACGGCGAGGAGGACCTGATCGTCGCCGCCCGCAAGGGCTCGCCGCTGGCAATCGGCCATGGCGACGGCGAGATGTTCGTGGGCTCCGACGCCATTGCCCTGGCGCCGCTGACCGACCGGATCACTTATCTGGAGGAAGGCGACCGCGCCGTCGTGACCCGCGCAGGCGCCGAGATCCGCAACGCGCATGGCGACCTGGTGAACCGCGAAACCAAGACCATCCAGATCGACGCCGCCCAGGTCGACAAGGCCGGCCACAAGCACTTCATGGCCAAGGAAATCGCCGAGCAGCCCCATGTGATCGCCGAGGCGATCCGCCATTACCTGCCAGTCGAGGAAGATACCGTCCGGCTGCCCGGAGAGGTTGATTTTTCTCAGGTCGAGCGGCTGACAATGGTCGCCTGCGGCACCGCCTATTATGCCTGTGTCACCGCCAAATACTGGTTCGAACAAATCGCCCGCCTGCCGGTCGAAGTCGATATCGCTTCCGAGTTCCGCTACCGCGAGCCGCCGATCCCGGCCAAGACACTGGCCCTGTTTGTCTCGCAATCGGGTGAGACCGCCGACACCCTGGCGGCGCTGCGTTTTTGTCAGGAGAAGGCGAACAAGATCCTGTCGGTGGTCAACGTTCCCGAAAGCTCCATCGCGCGGGAAAGCGATCTGGCGCTGCCGATCTTTGCCGGCCCTGAAATCGGCGTCGCCTCCACCAAGGCCTTCACCTGCCAGCTGACGGTGCTGCTGGCGCTGGCGCTCAAGGCCGCCTGCGACCGCGGACACCTGAGTGCTGAGGAGATGGCAGAGTATGCCACCGCGATCCGCGGCCTGCCCAATGTCCTGTCTTCCGCGCTGGAGCAGAACGAGGCGATCCGCCAGGCCGCTCAGAAGGTGAGCGAAGCCCGCGATGTGCTGTTCCTGGGCCGCGGGCTGATGTTCCCGCTGGCGCTGGAGGGCGCGCTGAAACTCAAGGAAATCAGCTACATCCATGCCGAGGCCTATGCCTCCGGCGAGCTGAAGCACGGCCCCATCGCGCTGATTGACAAGAACATGCCGGTGGTGGTGCTGACGCCCAAGGATGCGCTTTTTGACAAATCCGTCTCCAACATGCAGGAGGTGCTGGCCCGCAAGGGCAAGGTGCTGATGATCTCCGACCAGGACGGGATCAACGAGGCCGGCGACGACGTCTGGTGCGCCATCCGGATGCCGCGGGTCAAGGAGGCGCTGACACCGATCCTCTACGCCATTCCCGCCCAGCTCTTGGCGTATCACACTGCGGTGGCCAAGGGCACCGATGTGGACCAGCCGCGCAACCTGGCGAAATCGGTAACGGTCGAGTGACCGCCGTGACGCTGCAGGAGGCTCTGGCGCAGCTGAAAGCCTTGGCCGAACCCGGCCGGGCAGAACAGATGGCCGCCTATCACAAGCAAACCCGCGCGGTTCTTGGCGTGCCCAACCCGGCCACCAATGATCTGACCAAAGCCTGGCGGCAAACCTTGAACACTGAAGAACGTGCCGGGCTGGCGCGGGCCCTGTGGGAGAGCGATGTCTTCGAGGCCCGCATCGCCGCCGCCAAACTGCTGACGCAGGCCCGGATCAAGGACGACCAGGCTATCTGGGCGCTGCTGCAAACCTGGGTGCCGGAGTTCGACAGCTGGGCCATTGCCGATCACGTCTGTTCCGCCATTGCCAAGCGGCTGCAGGCGGATCCTGAGCGGCTGGACACGGTGGAGGCCTGGTCGCGCTCCGACCATATGTGGACGCGCCGCGCCGCGCTGGTGGCCACTCTGCCCTGGGCCAAGATGAATAACGTGAAACCGGCGGATCAGGACCGGCGAGAGCGCATTCTTGGCTGGGCGGCCGCGTATGTGCCGGACCGGAACTGGTTCATTCAAAAGGCCATCGGCTGGTGGCTGCGCGACCTCAGCAAGCATGACGCCGCCCGCACCCACGCCTTTCTGGACGCGCATGGTGCGGAGATGAAAGGTTTTGCCCGCAAGGAAGCGGCGAAGTATCTGAAACACGCCTAGCCCTGCCAGGGTCGCGCCCGGCACCCGCCGGGCAGCGCACGCCCCCGCCCTAATAGGGCGGGGGCTCCCCCTCTTGCAAAACCAGAGCTCAGCCTGCGGGCAGCACCTGCACTTCGGCCAGTTCGGTCAGCGGCAGGCCCAGCGCGCGCATGGCGCTGATCGACAAGCGGCTGCCGCCCGATTCCGCACCCGGAACCGGTTTCAGTGTCACCACCGCCTCAGTGTTGCGGCCCGTCCGGATCAGCGCCTGCTGTTCTGCCGCCACCAGCGGCGTCTCCATCCACATCCCCGGAACCGAGGGATCGCCCAGCGACGCCACCGTGGTGGCGGAGCCGCGGAACGACGGCGCTGCAGGCACGGCGGGATCCGCCTCCGCCACGTCAATACCAGGAGCAGGCTGCAGCATAGGGTCCTGCGGCTCAGACGGCGCCGGTGCATCCCGGCCATTCAAAACGGAAGAATTCAGCTGGATGCCTTCGCAGGCCGCCAGCAGGGAAATCGAAGCAAGGGAAAAGAATATCATACGCATGGGCAAACCCTAGCTATCCGCGAAACTCTTTGCCAGACACAAAAGCTGTCCCCCCTTGCCGCGGGCGGTGCCCCGCTTTACCTAGGTAGCATGACGGCTCCGCTTATTGATCCCTTCGCCCGCGCAATCACTTACCTGCGTGTCTCGGTCACCGACCGCTGCGATTTCCGCTGCGTCTATTGCATGTCCGAGAATATGACCTTCCTGCCCAAGAAGGACCTCCTGACGCTGGAGGAGCTGGACCGGCTCTGCTCCACCTTCATCCGTCTGGGTGTCGAGAAACTCAGGATCACCGGCGGCGAGCCGCTGGTGCGCCGCGGCATCATGACATTCTTCCAAGCGATGAGCCGCCATCTGAACACCGGCGCCCTGAAAGAGCTGACGCTGACCACCAATGGCTCGCAGCTGGTGAAATACGCCGATGACCTCTATGCCGCCGGGGTGCGCCGGGTGAATATCTCGCTCGACACGCTGGATGAGCAGAAGTTTGCGGACGTGACCCGCTGGGGCCGGCTGCCGCAGGTGCTGAAAGGCATCGACGCGGCGCAAAAGGCTGGCCTGCGGGTCAAGATCAACAGCGTTGCGCTGAAAGGCTTCAACGAGGCAGAGCTGCCCGCCATCACCCGCTGGTGCGCCGAACGGGACATGGACCTCACCTGGATCGAGGTGATGCCGATGGGCGAAGACATCGGCAATATGGAACGCATCGGGCAATACTGGTCGCTGAAGGACGTGCGTGCGGAATACGAAAACCACTACACGGTAACTGACCTCGCTGAGCGCACCGGCGGGCCTGCCCGCTATGTGCGGCTGGAAGAGACCGGCCAGAAAATCGGGTTTATCACCCCGCTCTCCCATAACTTCTGCGAAAGCTGTAACCGGGTGCGGGTGACCTGCACCGGCGAAATCTACACCTGCCTCGGCCAGGAGGGCAAAGCCGACCTGCGCGCGCCCCTGCGCGCCAATGAGGAAGGCACCGGCGTGCTGGAGGCCGCCATCCGCGCCGCCATCGGCGACAAGCCCCGCGGCCACGACTTCGACTACTCGCGCCAGGAAGTCGGCGGCAAGATGACCCGCCACATGAGCCACACCGGCGGCTGACCATGTCCGGGAACACGCCCGCGCGGCCGACGCTGCTGTACTCCCTTTATTGCGGCGCCAGCGCGCTGATTGCCCCTTTCGCCTGGCGCAAGGTCGCGGCCAAGCTGCGCGATTACGGCTTGCCGGAAGAGCGCGTGCGCGAGCGCCTTGGCCATGCCTCCCTGCCCCGCCCCTCCGGGCGGCTGATCTGGTTCCATGCCGCGTCGGTCGGCGAAAGCCTGTCGGTGCTGACCCTGATCCGGCGAATGGGCGAGCAGGCCCCGGATGCGGAGTTTCTGATTACCTCCGGCACGCCCACCTCCGCCGAGCTGATCGCCAAACGGATGCCGCCGCGCTGCCGCCACCAGTTCCCGCCCTTGGATACCGCTGCCGCCGTGGACCGCTTCCTCACCCATTGGCGCCCGGACCTGGGGGTCTTTGTCGAAAGCGAACTGTGGCCGCAAATGCTGGTGCGCGCCCGCCAAGCAGGCTGTCCGCTGGTGCTGCTGAACGCCCGGCTGTCGGACAAATCGGTCGAGGGCTGGAAGAAACGCCCGGACACCGCACGCTTCATCCTGGATCAATTCGATCTGCTGGTCACCCAGAACCGCAAAACGGCTGCAAACCTGCAGGCAATGGGCGCCGCGCAAGACCGCATCCGCCCCGGCAGCAATCTCAAGGCCGTCTCCGCGCCGCTCCCGGTTGACCAGGATATCCTCACCAAGGTGCACGGCAGCATTGGGGACCGCCCCATCTGGATTGCCTCCTCCACCCACGAGGGCGAGGAGGAGACCGTGCTGGAGGCCCATCAGGCGCTGCTGAAACAGCACCCGGATCTCTGCCTGCTGCTGGCCCCCCGCCATCCGGAGCGCGGAGACGCCGCGGAAGCTCTGGTGACTGCTGCGGGCCTCAGCTGTGCACGGCGCAGCAGGGGCATGCTGCCGGGGCAAGCCACGCAGGTCTATCTGGCGGATACGCTGGGCGAGGTCGGCACCTGGTACGCGCTCAGCCCGCTCGTGTTCCTGGGCGGGTCCTTGCGCGAAATCGGCGGCCACAACCCGTTTGAGCCGATGCAGGCAGGGGCCGCGGTCATCACCGGCACCGGGCATTACAATTTTGCCGAAACCTATGCTGAGCTGTCCGCACTTGGCGCCGCTGCGGAAATCGGCTCTGCTGGGGAACTGGCGGACCAGGTTGCGGAATGGCTTGAGAAGCCGGACATTTTCCAGGCCGCACGCGATGCCGCCGGGCAGTTCATCTCCCGGCAGTCGGATCAATTGGACCAGACGGTAGACGCCCTGCTGGCGCTTCTGCCCCCGCAAAGGAGGCCATGATGGCACAGGTTGATGCCAATACAATCGAAGTCATCGCGCCGAACTTCAAACGCCGCCTGTCCGGGGTGACCTCGACCATCGTGCGGCTGGTGCCGCTGCAACGCCGGCAGATCGCCATTGCCACCGCAGGCAGCGGCCTGCCCGGGGATATGCCGCATCTGTCGGCGGCGCAGCTTGTGTTCATGAACCGCAACGGCCCTGCGGGCGCCCGTGTCTGGCACGCCCGGCGCAATGTGGAAATGCTGGGCGGGCTGGCGCTTAAATATCTCCTGGGCAAACGGCTTAAGCTGCTGTTCACTTCCGCCTCGCAGCGGCAGCATTCGGACTATACCAAGTGGCTGATCTCACAGATGGACCGGGTGATTGCCACCTCGGCCAAGGGCGCGGCCTACCTGGAGAAGCCCGTGCAGGTAGTGCATCACGGGATCAACACCGAGGAATTCTGCCCGCCCGCCGATAAACCGGCGCTGCGGCGCGAGTTGGGCCTGCCGGAAGAGGCCATCCTGATCGGCTGCTACGGGCGCATCCGGGCGCAGAAGGGCACCGATGTTTTTGTCGATGCCATGCTGGATGTGCTGAAGGCGCACCCCAAGGCGGTGGGTCTTGTGATGGGCCGCGCCACCGAAAAACACGTGTCATTCGAGAAAGAACTGCGTGGCAAGGTCGAGGCCGCGGGCCTGTCCGAGCGGCTGCTGTTCCCGCCCGAGGTGCCTGTCTGGGAAGTCTCCCATTGGTATCAGGCGCTGGACCTCTACGTGGCGCCGCAGCGCTGGGAGGGTTTCGGCCTGACCCCGCTGGAGGCCATGTCCTGCGGCGTGCCGGCCGTTGCCACCCGCGTCGGCGCTTTCGAGGAGCTGATCGCTCCCGGTGAAACCGGTCTGCTGATCGACCCGGGCGAGGCCGGTCAGATGGTGCAGGCCATCAACGAGGTGCTCTCCACCAATGGCCGGCTGGCGGAGTGGTCAGAAGCCGCCCGCAAACACGCGATGACCAATTTCGCGCTGGAGAAAGAGGCGGAAACCCTCGTCACCATCTACCGCGAGCTGCTGGAACACTGACCCCCGCGCCATAGCGCAGCCTGATCCCTCTTCATCTGGCTGAAAATATCATCGGGGGTGAATTGAGCCGAAGGCTCAAGAGGGGGCAGACAGCCCCCTCCCCCTGGTGCTGATCAAGCCGCAGGCATCCGCTGCTCGACGATCTCCGCCCACCAGCTGCAGCCCGCGGGGATGGCATCGTCGTTAAAGTTGTACTCCGGGTGATGCACCATCGCGGTGTCGCCATTGCCCATCAGGATGTAGGCGCCCGGGCGCTCCTCCAGCATGAAGGCAAAATCCTCGCCGCCCATCACCAGCGGCGCATCCTCGCAGGAACCGGCGACACTGGCCGCCACCTTGGCGGCAAACTCGGTCTGCTCCTCGTGGTTCACCATCACCGGATAGCCGCGGTGATAGGTGACATCGGCAGTGCCGCCAAAGGTCGCGGCGATTCCGGTGCAGACCTCGTTGATCCGCTTCTCTGCCAAGTCGCGCATCTCGCCAGACATGGTGCGCACGGTGCCCTTGATCTGCACCTTCTGCGGGATCACGTTGAACGCTTTCGACGACGTCTCAAACGAGGTCACCGAGACCACGATCTGATGCACGGGGTCAGCATTGCGCGAGGCGATGGTCTGCAGCGCCAGCACGGCTTGGGCAGCCAGCACGGTCGTATCCACGGTCTCATGCGGCTTGGCGGCGTGGCCGCCGCGGCCCTCGAAGGTGATGTCGAACTGGTCGGTGGCGGCAAAGAAGGAACCCGGGCGGAGGGCAAAAGTGCCCAGCGGCTGGCCCGGCCAGTTGTGCAGGCCGTAGACCTCCTGCACACCCCAGCGGTCCATCAGACCGTCGTCGCACATAACCTTGGCGCCGCCGCCGCCCTCTTCGGCGGGCTGGAAGATCACCACCACGGTACCGTCGAAATTACGCGTCTCCGACAGGTACTTGGCCGCGCCCAGCAGCATTGCGGTATGGCCGTCATGGCCGCAGGCGTGCATCGCGCCGGGTGTCTTGGAGGCATAGTCCAGCCCGGTCTGCTCATGGATCGGCAGCGCGTCCATGTCGGCGCGCAGGCCGATCACCTTGCCGGAGGTGTCCGCCTTGCCCTTGATCACGCCGACCACGCCGGTGCGGCCGATGCCGGTCACCACCTCGTCGCAGCCGAATTCCTGCAGCTTCTCCGCCACCAGGGCGCTGGTGCGGTGGGTTTCGAACAGGATTTCCGGGTTTTCGTGGATGTCACGGCGCCAGGCGGTGATTTCATCCTGCAGTTCGGCAAAGCGGTTCTTGACCGGCATTTCTCACTCCTTTGGTTGTCTTTCCCCGCAGCCTCAGGCCGCGGGCATTCTTCGTTCCACCAGCTCGGCAAACCAGCTGCATCCCAGCGGGATCGCTTCGTCGTCAAAGACATAGGCCGGGTGGTGGCACATCTGGGTGTCGCCATTGCCGAGGAAGATATAGGCGCCGGGGCGTTCCTCGAGCATGTAAGAGAAATCTTCCGACGGCATGATCGGCGGGGTCTCAGTGTTGACCTCGGCGGAGACAGCCTGCGCCGCCTCTATCGCGTGGGCGGTTCCGTTTTCATCATTGATAGTCACAGGGTAGCCGGGCAGCCATTCAACTTCAGCCGTGGCGCCGAATGCTGCGGCGGTGTTTTCCGCCACCCGGCGCACCCAGTCCTCGGCCTGGGCACGGCATTCGGGGTCCAGGGTGCGGACGGTGCCCTGCAGTTTGGCGGTATGGGCGATCACGTTGGACGCGGTGCTGTCAGTCTCAAACGTGCCAACGGTCAGCACCACCCGTTTCACCGGGTCCACGTTGCGGGAGACAATGGAATGCAGCGAGACCACGATTTGCGAAGCTGCCAGGGTGGTATCAATCGCGTCGTGCGGGGCAGCAGCGTGGCCGCCCTTGCCGGTGACCGTGATGACAAACTCGTCCGAAGACGCCATGAGCGGACCGGGGCGGATAGCGAATTCGCCCACCGGCAGGCCTGGCATATTGTGCAGGCCGTATACCTCCTGAATGCCCCAGCGGTCCATCAGGCCGTCATCGCACATCGCCTTGCCACCGGCGCCACCTTCCTCGGCCGGCTGGAAGATCAGCACCGCCTTACCGTCGAAATTCCGTGTCTCTGCAAGGTACTTGGCCGCCCCCAGCAGGATCGAGGTATGGCCGTCATGGCCGCAGGCGTGCATCACGCCGGGCGTCTTGGAGGCATAGTCCACGCCGGACGCCTCGGGGATCGGCAGCGCATCCATGTCGGCACGCAAACCGATGGCGCGGCCCGAGGTGTTGGTCTTGCCCTCGATCACCGCGACCACGCCGGTCTGGCCGACGCCGGTGGTGATATCGGTGACGCCGAACTCCTTGAGCCGCTCCACCACAAAGGCGGCGGTCTCATGCACCTCGTACATCAGCTCGGGGTTTTCGTGCAGATGACGGCGCCAGGCAGTGATCTCCTGGTGCATCTCGGCAAAGCGGTTCTTGGCCGGCATAA
Source organism: Leisingera sp. G5_S3_59_S7 (assembly GCF_054968485.1). NCBI lineage: Bacteria > Pseudomonadati > Pseudomonadota > Alphaproteobacteria > Rhodobacterales > Roseobacteraceae > Leisingera > Leisingera sp. G5_S3_59_S7. The sequence goes on along the minus strand of NZ_JBQKUH010000026.1, from coordinate 45,976 downwards.
TCCCCTCCCCTTTACTGTTTCAGGTTCCGTTGCGGCAGACTGTCCGCGAAAAAACTTAGCTTCGCAAGTATCCGGGGCCGCCTGGACGCGGCGGAACCCGCCAGAGTGGGGTGACATGCGTGCACCCCCTGCACCACCTGTACACCCCCCGTACGCCTTCCACACCAATCTGAGCACGAAAGGCCCGGTTTCAAGGCGCTGGGATCACCCCCGCAGCTTTTCCACCAGCCCGCGCATGAAGGCATGGCCCGCGTTGAACTGCGCCACTGTGATGTACTCATTGGGCTGATGCGCCTGGGCGATGTCGCCGGGGCCGCAGATTACGGCAGAATAGCCTGCCTTCTGGAACTGCCCGGCCTCGGTGCCGTAGCTGACCACGTGGGAGCCATTGTCGCCGGTCAGGCTGCGCACCAGCGCCTCCGCCACGCCGTCCTGCTCCGGGACCAGGCCCGGCACATCGAAATGCTTGGACACATCAATGCGGGCCTCCGGGTGGATGGCCTGCATTTCCGCTTCGACCGTGCGCACCTTGGCGAGATAGGCCGCTTCCCAATCGGCGGCGTTTTCCCCTGGCACCACCCGGAAATCCATCATGAAGCGGCAGTCCTTGGCGGTGATGTTATGGGCGGTGCCGCCCTCGATCATGCCGACGTGACAGGTGGTCCAGGGCGGGGTGAACATCGCCTGCACCTCGCCGGGCTCTTTGGCCATGTTCTCCGCATTCTTCTGGTTGGCCCAGTCGATCAGCTTCGCTCCTTCCATGATGGCGCTGACGCCAGTGTGCATGAGCGAGGAATGCACCTCGAACCCGACCAGATGGGTGGCATAGCCGGTGCCGCCCTTGTGGCCGGTCACCGCCTTCATCATCGAAGGCTCGCCCACGATCACAGCGGAGCCCTTGGGCAGCACGGGCTGCATCGCCTCAATCATCGGCGGCGCGCCGGTGCAGCCGATTTCCTCGTCAAAGCTCAAAGCCAGTTGCATCGGACGTTTGACGCCCTGCTCATGCGCCTCGACCAGCGCCCAGATGGCGAGGGCATCATAGCCCTTCATGTCGCAGGTGCCGCGGCCGAAGTATTTGCCGTCATTCTCCACAACGGAGAACGGGTCGGTGTCCCAGGGCTGGCCGTCCACGGGCACCACGTCGGTATGTCCCGACAGCACCACGCCCCCCTCTTCCATCGGTCCCACGTGGGCAAAGGTGGCAGCCTTGTGCGGCTGGTCCGGGTCCACCCAGCGGTGGCTTTCGATGCCATGGGAGGACAGATAGTCCTGCACCCAATCCACCAGCGGCAGATTAGTGTCCCGGCTCACGGTCGGGAAGGAGACCAGCTGTGTCATGATCTCCAGCGGCGTCAGTTTTTTAGTCATAGTCTGTAGCCCCCTGAAACAGTAAGCACCTCGCCTGTGACGAAGCTTGCTCCGCTCCCAGCCAGGAAACTAACCGCCGCTGCTATATCGGATGGCGAGGGCAACCGGCCCAGCGCAGTCAACTTTTCGAATTCACCCACCAGCTCCGGCGGCCTTGGGTTCTGTGGGTCATTGACCGCACCCGGAGCCACGGCATTAACCCGGACACCTCGCGGTCCCAGCTCTTTGGCCATGCCGCGGGTCCACAGCTCCAGCGCCGCTTTGCTGGCCCCGAACAGCGCGGCTCCAGCCGGAGGCATACTTGCGTTTACCGAAGAAATGGAGATCACGCCCGCACCGGGTGTCAAATGCGGAAGCGCGGCGGCCAGCAATCCCTGAGCGGCAAAGAGGTTTACATCGAACATTTCCCGCAGGGCAGAGCTGTCGAAAACTTCCGGACCATCGGATGCGATAGCACCGGCGTTATTAATGATCAGATCTATCCGGCCAAAGTGCTGCAACGTGCGCTCCACCACCATGGCAGGTGCTTCCGGATCACGGAAGTCCGCGCGCACCGCGAGAAAGGAACTGTCCGCAGGGCGGGTTTCCAAATGGGTTATCGCAACGGAGTAGTTTCCTGCCAGCTCCTGAGCGATGGCCTGCCCGATCCCGCGGGCCGCTCCTGTCACCAAGGCGACAGGCCGGTCCTGCGATGCTACCGCCATCATCAGTAGCCGCTGTCGGTGGTCAGCACGAAATGGCCGGGCTCCAGCTCCAGGTATTCCGACGGGTCCGGCTCATAGCCCACCTCGTGGATCGGCGACGGGATCGGCTTGAAGTTCAGTTCCTTCTCGGACTTGCGCTGGCGCGGGTCGGCGATCGGCACCGCCTTCATCAGCGCCTGGGTGTAGGCGTGCAGCGGGTTTTCGAAAACGCGCTCGCGCGGGCCGATTTCGACGATGCGGCCCAGGTACATGACGCCGACCTGATGGCTGACGCGCTCCACCACCGCCATATCGTGGCTGATGAACAGGAACGACAGGCCCAGTTCCGCCTGCAGCTCCATCATCAGGTTCAATACCTGCGCCTGCACCGACACGTCGAGCGCCGAGACGGCCTCATCCGCGACGATCAGCTTGGGGTTCAGGGCGAGCGCGCGGGCAATGGCGATCCGCTGCCGCTGGCCGCCGGACATCTCATGCGGATAGCGGCGCATGAAGCTGCGCGGCAGGTGGACGCGGTCGAACAGGCTGGCGACACGGTCTTGCAGCTCGGAGCCGGAGGCCAGGCCGTAGTTGCGCAGCGGTTCTGCCACCTGATCCATCAGCTGCATCTGCGGGTTCAGCGACGCAAAGGGATCCTGGAAGATCATCTGCATGTCCTGGCGCGCCTTGTGCATTTCGGAGGCGCTGAATTTCAAAACGTCGCGGCCTTCGAAATCGACCTTGCCTGACAGCGGCTCCACCAGACGCAGGATGGATCGGCCCGCGGTGGACTTGCCGCAGCCGGATTCGCCGACCAGCGACAGGGTCTGGCCTTTGAACACCTTGAAAGAAACGTCCTCCACCGCGTGCACGTTGGAAATGGTGCGGCGCAGCAGCCCGCCCTTGACCGGGAAACGGGTGGTCAGGTTCTGCACGTCCAGCAGCACCTCATCGGTGCCCTTGATCGGCTCGATCTTCTGGTCCTCAACGCCCATCAGCTTCATCGGCTCGGGGTACTGCTTGCCGCGCATCTCGCCCAGTTTCGGAACCGCCGCCAGCAATGCCTTGGTGTAGTCATGCTTGGGGTTCTCGAATATTTGCTCGACCGGGCCTTCCTCAACCTTGTTGCCGCGGAACATGACGACCACGCGGTCGGCCATCTGGGCGACCACCGCCATGTCGTGGGTGATGAACATCACCGCCGTCCCGGTCTCGCGCTTGAGGCGGTCCATCAGGGCCAGGATCTCCGCCTGGATGGTCACATCCAGCGCGGTTGTGGGTTCATCCGCAATCAGCAGCCGCGGCTCGCAGGCCATTGCCATGGCGATCACCACGCGCTGGCGCATGCCGCCGGAGAGCTCGTGCGGGTACTGCTGCAGGCGCCGCTCCGGCTCAGGGATGCGGACCTGGCGCAAAAGCTCCAGCGCGCGCTCCTCGGCCTGGGCCTTGTTCATGTTCTTGTGGATGCGCAGCCCTTCGGTCAGCTGGCGGCCGACGGTGAACACCGGATTGAGCGCGGTCATCGGCTCCTGGAAGATCATGCCGATCTCATTGCCGCGGATCTGCTTCATCATCTCCTGTTCGGTGTCCGCCAGGTTTGTCTCGCCGCCATCGCGCCGGTCAAACAGCAGCTCGCCGCCGGCAATCTCGCCGCCGCCGAACTCCACCAGCCGCATCAGCGACAGCGAGGAAACCGATTTGCCGGAGCCGGATTCGCCGACGATGCAAACGGTTTCGCCCGGGCTCACGTCAAAGGAGACGTTCTCGACACCGACAACCGGACCGTCCTTGGTCTGAAACTCCACGCGCAGGTTTCGAATGGACGCAATAGCGTTGTCCAGCATGACGGCTTCCCTATCTTTCATTCCCCAAGCCGGCCGCAGATCGCGGCCTCAGCACCCGGAGTAAACTCTACTTTGCACAAAAATGCTCATGCAAATAATGCATAGGCTTTTCGAAATTGGAATTTGCAATTTCCCGGGAAGTGGTTTTCGATACCCTCGTGGTTGCCTGCAGAGCGTCATGCGCCGGTGCGTCCGGCAACATGTTAAGAGTGCTTAATGCCTGCGATTTCAGCCTGCCTGCAGGTGCGATTGCGACACCTCCGCAGTAATGCGGCAAACCTCCGGGCCTCATCCGGCCCGGCCAACAAAAAGACACAAAACGTGTCCGACAAGGAGAGTGTGATGAAACTCAAATCCCTATTGATGGGGGCCGTTGCCACGGCGGCCCTGGCGCCGGCAGCTTTTGCTGAGCGCGGGTCCGATGGCCAGGTCAACATCATCTACTGGCAAGCGCCGTCGATCCTGAACCCGTTCCTGTCGGGCGGCACCAAGGACATTCAGGCCGCCTCGCTGGTGATCGAGCCGCTGGCCCGCTATGACCCCGAGGGCAACATGGTGCCCTATCTGGCGACCGAGATCCCGACCGTCGAAAACGGCGGCGTCAGCGAAGACCTGACCTCGATCACCTGGAAAATCGCGCCCGGTATCAAGTGGTCCGACGGCACCGACTTCACTGCCCATGATGTGAAGTTCACCGCCGATTACTGCATGCATCCCGAGGGCGGCTGCGCGCAGCTGACCAAGTTCGAGGGCGTGAGCTCAGTCGAGCTGGTGGACGACATGACCGTCAAGGTCACCTTCGACAAACCGACCCCCTTCCCCTATGGCCCGTTCTCCGGCGGTGAAAGCCCGATCCTGCAGAAAGCGCAGTTCGAGAACTGCATGGGCGCCCGCGCGCCGGAATGCACCGACGCCAACTTTGCCCCAATCGGCACCGGCCCGTTTGTGGTGGATGAGTTCAAGCCGAACGACGTGATCACCATGTCGGCCAACCCCAATTACCGCGATCCGGCCAAGCCCGCGTTTGCCAAGGTGCTGTTCAAGGGTGGCGGTGACGCAACCGCTGCCGGCCGCGCGGTGATGGAAACCGGCGAGTTCGACTATGCCTGGAACCTGCAGCTGGCGCCGGAAGTGATCGCCCAGATGGAAGCAGGCGGCAAGGGCAAGCCGGTTGCGGGCTTCGGCTCGCTGGTGGAACGCATCATGCTGAACCAGACCGACCCGTCGCCGGACCTGCCGGAGGGCGAACGCTCCACCGCCAAGCATCCGCATCCGTTCCTGACGGACCCGGCCGTCTACAAGGCGATGTCGATGGCGATCGACCGTCCGCTGCTGGTCGAAATCGGCTATGGCAAGGCCGGCAAGGTCGGCTGCAACTGGGTGCCTGCGCCTGCGGCCTTCGCCTCCGACACCTTTGACTGCTCCACCCAGGACATCGAAGGCGCCAAGGCGATGCTGGAGGAAGCCGGCTATAAGGACACCAATGGCGACGGCGTGCGGGAGACCCCGGACGGCAAGCCGATGAAGATCCTGTACCAGACCTCGACCAACGCCGTGCGCCAGGACTTCCAGGCGCTGATCAAGGAGTGGTGGAGCCAGATCGGCATCGAATCCGAGCTGCGCAACATCAACGCCTCGGTGTTCTTCGGCGGTGACCCGGGCTCGCCCGACACCTTCCAAAAGTTCTATGCCGACGTCGAGATGTACGCCAACAACTTCGACGGCACCGACCCGCAGGCCTATCTGGCCAACGGCCTGTGCGACAAGGCACCGAAACCGGAATCCCAGTGGCAGGGTGAGAACATCTCGCGCTTCTGCAACGAAGAGTTCGACCAGCTGCACGCCGAGCTGACCAAGACCGCCGGCCTTGAGGCCCGCGCCGAAATCGGCCGCCGCCTCAATGACATCATGGTCGAAAACGGCGGCATGATCCCGCTGGTGCACCGCGGCCGCCTGTCGGCGCACTCCAACACGCTGGGCGGCGTTCACCTGAACGTCTGGGACAGCGAGCTGTGGAACGCAGCTGACTGGTACCGCATCAAGTAAGCAGCGCTTGCCTCACTTGGGGCCCTGACGTTACATCGGGGCCCCTTGCCATTCAGCATTGGTTACGTTTAACCGCCTGCGCGTGACATGGATGTGAGGCCCTCCCCGCCTGCTCCGACCTTAATACAAGTTGCAAAGGCGCCTACCTGATGCTGACCTTTACAATCCGGCGGCTGATCCTGGCAGTTCCGACACTGCTGTTCATCAGCCTCGTGATCTTCCTGCTGCTGGAGCTCGCTCCCGGCGACCCGATGGCGCAGGTTCCCCTGACCGTCCCCCCCGAAGTCAAAGAGAAAATGCGCGAGGCGCTTGGCCTTGGCCAGCCGATGCATATCCGGTTCTGGAAATGGATCGTGCAGTTCTTCTGGATCGAGCCGCAGGTTCTGATCGACCATTACCTGGGCACGTCCTTCTCTGCCGGCGACCTGCGGGTGATCTCCTGGCAGACCCGTTCGCCGGTGATGGACATCGTGATCCAGCGCATTCCGCAGACCCTGTGGGTCGTCGGCACCGCCTATGTGGTCGCCATCCTGATCGCCCTGCCGATCGGTATCTATTCCGCCTACCGCCAGTACAGCTGGTTCGACCAGCTGGGCACCTTCGTGTCGATGGTGGGCTTCTCGGTGCCGCCGTTCTTCTCCGGCGTGCTGGTGATCGTCATCTTCTCGGTGCAGCTGGGCTGGTTCCCGTCGATCTATGACACCACCCATGTGGTCGACAGCTGGGACGCCTTTGTCTACCAGCTGAAGCAGATGATCATGCCGGTGATGGTGCTGGCGCTGCAGATCACCGCGCAGCTGAGCCGCTTCATGCGCGCCTCGATGCTGGACAACCTGAACCAGGATTACGTACGCACCGCCCGCGCCAAGGGCCTGAGCGAATATGTGGTGGTGATGGTCCACGTCCTGCGCAACTCGATGATCCCGGTGGTCACCGTGATTGCGCTGGGGATTCCGTCGATCTTTGGCGGCGCCATCATCACCGAGCAGGTGTTCAAGGTGAACGGCATCGGCCAGCTGCTGATCGGCGCCATTCAGGCCAACGACCTGCCGATGGTGCAGACGCTGACCTTCATCTTTGCGGTGCTGATCGTGCTGTTCAACCTGATCGCCGACGTGCTGTACGGCATTCTTGACCCGAGGATCCGCTATGACTGACAAGGAACGCTTTGTGCCCGACGAAGGCATGGCGCCGGCCTCGACCGCGGTGCCCGGCGCCGGCGCGCTGGAGGAGCTGCACAACCCGCCGCGCAGCCAGTGGCTGGACGTCTGGGACCAGTTCAAATCCCACCGCGGCGCGCTGATGGGCGGGGCCCTGTTCCTGTTCATCATCCTGGCGGTCTATGCCGGGCCGCTGGTTTGGGACATCGACGCCACCAAGATCGACATCCGCGCCCGCAACCAGGGCCCCACCTGGGCGCATCCCTTCGGCACCGACCAGCTGGGCCGCGACATGCTGGCCCGGATGATGGCGGGCGGCGCGACCTCGGTATCCGTGGGTCTGACGGCGATGCTGCTGGCGTTGTTCTTGGGCTCCTTCATCGGGGTGGTTGCCGGCTTCTTCAAGCGCCTGGACGGCCCGCTGATGCGGTTGACCGACCTGTTCCTGGCGCTGCCGCTGCTGCCGCTTCTGCTGGTAATGATGCTGCTGTTCCGCGAGCCGCTGAACGCGGCCTTCGGGCCGGAACAGGGGATCTTCATCCTGATTGTGGCTTCGATCGGGGTGACCAGCTGGATGCCCACCGCACGCATCGTGCGCGGCGATGTGCTGGCGTTGAAAGAGCGCGAGTTCGTGATGGCGGCACGCTCCATCGGCACCACCAACACCGGGCTGATCACCCGGCACATCCTGCCCAACGTGCTGTCGCCGATCATGGTTTCGGCCACGCTGGGGATTGCCACCGCGATCATCACCGAGTCATCGCTGTCCTTCCTCGGCCTCGGCTTCCCGCCGGATTTCCCGACCTGGGGGCGGCTGCTGTTCGATGCCACCGACTATCTGCAGCAGTACCCGGAGCGGGTGTTCTGGCCCGGCATGGCTATTTCGCTGACGGTGCTGAGCGTGAACTACCTGGGCGACGGGCTGCGCGATGCGCTGGATCCGCGGATCCGGGGCCGCTGAGGCGGAACGCACGCACACATTCAAATAAAAACATACCTACTGGCCGCTTTGCAGAAAGCGGCCAGTTTGTTTTGCAGCAGCCGTGTCCGGCAAAGGCAGGATTTCTTCCGGGCGGTCCGACCCGGAATTTTTTCCTGCCGCTGCCCCCTTCCCGCGCCCCACCTGCGGCTTGCGCGGGTGCGCAAATCCGGCCATTTCGGGAAAACGTTCCGAATCCACAGCTGGAGAGCGCCATGTTCGAAACACTCGGTTTTGAGGAGACCACCGCACGGGAGGTTTCCGTCCTGTTTGCGCTTGGCATTGGCGCCCTTTTCGGCGCGCTGGCGCAGTTGACCCGTTTCTGCTTCCGCCGTGCATTGGTGGGAGAAGACCGCCGCCAGGCCGCCGGTGTCTGGGCAATGACCCTGGCCGTGGCCGTTGCCGGCACTCAGGCGGCCGTGGCGCAGGGCTGGATCAGCTTTGCCGATCACCGGCTGATGGTGCAGGATTTGCCGCTGGCGGCCATTGCACTTGGCGGGCTGATGTTCGGCAGCGGCATGATCATGACCCGCGGCTGCGCCTCGCGGCTGCTGGTGCTGGCGGGCAGCGGCAACCTGCGGGCGCTGCTGGTGATTGCGGTGTTTGCCATTGTGGCCCACGCCACGCTGAAGGGCGTGCTGGCCCCGGTCCGCACCACGCTTGGTGCGATCACCCTTCCCGTGGGCGAACAGATCTCCCTTGCGGCCCTGCCCGGCGGCGCACTGCTGTGGAGCGGCCTGATCGTTGTGGCAGCCCTGGTTACCGCGCTGCGCTCCGGCAACCGGGCACTGACGCTTGCTGGCGCGGCAGCGCTTGGCCTGCTCGTGACTATGGCCTGGACAGGCACCGGTTACGTGCTGTTTGACGAATTCGACCCGATCGCGATGGAAAGCCTTTCGTTCACCGCGCCCGCCGCCGACACGCTGTTCTTCGCGATCGCCTCCAGCTCCATTCCTGCGGGATTCGGCTCAGGGCTGATTGGCGGCGTTCTGCTGGGGGCGCTGGCGGTCTCATTGCTGAGCGGCGGTTTCCAGTGGCAAAGCTTCGAAAGCCCGCGCCAGACCGGACGTTACTTGACGGGCGCCATGCTGATGGGCGTCGGCGGCGTGCTGGCGGGCGGCTGCACCGTGGGCGCCGGGCTGGCGGGTATCCCGACGCTCAGCATCGCGGCCCTGCTGGCACTGGCGTTCATCGCGCTTGGCGGTCTTGGCATGAACGCCGCGCTCAGTGCAGCTTCTTCCGGATCCGCCGCACGCCCAGCCACACCAGCCCGACAACCGGCAGAGTGATCAGCGCCGTCAGGCTGCCCTTGCTGATATCCAGCGCCGAGGTCAGCGGGTAGAGCGCGTAAGCGGCCAGCGACACCGCGTAATAGCTGATCGCCACCACTGACAGCCCCTCCACCGTGTGCTGCAGCCTGAGCGCCATGTCGGCGCGTCGGTCCATGCTGGCGAGCAGCGCCTGGTTCTGCGCCGACCGCTCCACATCGACCCGGGTGCGGAGCAGTTCCCCTGCCCTGCGCGCCCGGTTGGCCAGGGTCTCCAGCCGCTTCTCGGTGGATTTCACCGTCCGCATGGCCGGCTCAAACCGGCGCAGCATGAATTCCGCAAGCGTCTGGAAGCCCTCGTGCCGGTCTTCGCGCAGCAGGCTGACCCGCTGATTGACCAACGCGTCATAAGCTCCCGTTGCGCTGAAGCGGAAAGCAGAGCGTGCCGCCATCGCCTCTAGCTCCGCCGAGACGGTCAGCAGCTGTGACAGGGTCTGCTCGGCAGGCGCGGATCCGCCGGTCATCTCCGCCATCATCTCGCTCAGATGAGTGTCCAGCGCGCTGATGGACGGTGTCAGGCCCCGGGCGCGCGAAAACCCCAGCATCGCCATCGCCCGGTAGGTCTCGATCTCGCACAGGCGCTGCACGATCCGGCCGATGCGCTGGCTGCCGGTCTCAGCATTTGGCAGCACTGCAAAACGCATGTGACCAGCCGGGTCGATGCGGAAATCCCCGGCCACTACGGCGCTGTCATCAAGGACCTGCGACACCGCAAGACTCTCCGGCACAAACCAGTCATGCAGGGTTTCCTTCATCTCCGCCGCTTCGGTGCGCGGCACCACCCGGATCAGCGCCGAGGTGATCCGCTGGCCGGGCGCCTCTGCCAGCCAGTCCGCGGGAAAGACATCAAAATCCGCCGGGTCAAAGGCCCGCGCGCTGACGCCGTCCCGGTAGACGGTGTAGCTGACGAATTCGGTATGCTGCTCCCACTTGATCATATGCCTGCCGATCTGGGCCGCGTGATGCGTCGCCCCCGGCTTGGGGTGCGGCGCGCCGTGGCGGTCCAGAAGATCGGTCAGATGCTTCAGATCCTGCATCCGGTCGCGGTGTTCCGCCTCTTTCGGCTGTTTGACCGCCAGATAGACCACCGTGCTGGGGCAGGTCATGGCGGGAAACGGGCGGGCGTGCAGCTCATTGGTGAGCGAGTAACGCAGGGGGTGATCCTGGATCGGGGGCATTCTGGTCTCCGGGGCAATGCTGCCGACCATAGAGCCCCCTGGAAAAGTTGTACAGAAGTGTTTTATTTCAATGCTTTAGAAGAATACAATGGTATACAGAGCAGGCGTTGCAGGGGCTCTGCCCCCGGCCCACGCGGGCCTCCCCCGGGATATTTTCGGCCAGATGAAGGATCCGGGAATTGAAAAGGCGCCCCGCTTGGAGCGCCTTTCCGTGGTTTGTTCAGTGCTGGCTTACTGGATCATGCCCAGCAGCGTGTCGAGGCTTTGCTTTGCATCGCCGTAGAACATGCGGGTGTTTTCCTTGAAGAACAGGGGGTTCTCGATGCCCGAATAGCCCGTGCCCTGGCCGCGTTTGGAGACGAAGACCTGTTTCGCCTTCCAGCATTCCAGCACCGGCATGCCGGCGATGGGGGAGTTGGGGTCCTCCTGCGCGGCCGGGTTCACGATGTCGTTGGAGCCGATGACGATGGCCACGTCGGTGTCCGGGAAATCCTCGTTGATCTCGTCCATCTCCAGCACGATGTCGTAAGGCACCTTGGCCTCGGCCAAGAGGACGTTCATGTGGCCCGGCAGGCGGCCTGCAACCGGGTGGATGGCAAACCGCACATCTTTCCCTTTTGCCCGCAAACGCCGGGTCAGTTCGGCGACGTTCTGCTGCGCCTGCGCCACCGCCATGCCGTAGCCGGGGATGATCACCACAGAATCGGCCTCCTCCAGCGCCGCCGCCACGCCGTCGGCGTCGATGGCGATCTGCTCGCCGTCGATCTCCATCGCAGGCCCCGTGGTGCCGCCGAAGCCGCCCAGGATCACGCTGATGAAGGAGCGGTTCATCGCCTTGCACATGATGTAGCTGAGGATCGCACCGGAGGAGCCGACCAGCGCGCCGACCACGATCAAGAGGTCATTGCCAAGCGAGAAGCCGATCGCCGCCGCGGCCCAGCCGGAGTAGCTGTTCAGCATCGAGACCACCACCGGCATGTCGGCGCCGCCGATGCCCATGATCAGGTGGTAGCCGATGAACAGCGCCGCCAGCGTCATCAGCAGGAGCGGCAGGAAGCCGCCCGAGTTGAAGTACCAGATCAGGCAGAGAAAGGAGAGCCCCGCGGCGCTGGCGTTCAGCATGTGGCCGCCCGGCAGCTTGGTCGCGGCCGAGGTCACCTTGCCCGCCAGCTTGCCGAAAGCGATGACCGAGCCGGTGAAGGTGATCGCACCGATGAAGATGCCGAGGAAGAGTTCCACGCGCAGGAAGGCGATCTCGGCCGGGGTCTTCTTGGCGATCAGCTTGGCAAAGGTGCCCAGGTCCTCGGTGCTGCCCGCAGCCACGGCCGCCGCCACATTGCCGATCTCGAAATGGGCGATGAAGCCGACGAACACCGCGGCGAGGCCGACCAGCGAGTGCATCGCGGCGACCAGCTGCGGCATCTCGGTCATCTGCACCCGCTTGGCGACATAGGTGCCGATGAGGCCGCCGCCCGCGATCAGCAGGACCGACAACAGCCACAGGCCGGAGCCGGGGCCGATCAGGGTGGCAAAAACCGCCAGCCCCATGCCGGCAATGCCGTACCAGACCGCGCGCTTGGCGCTTTCCTGGTTGGAGAGGCCGCCAAGCGACAGGATGAAAAGAACAGCCGCAACGACATAGGCGGCGGTGGTGAAACCGTAATCCATTTTACCTGCCTCGCTTTAAGATTTCTGGAACATGGCGAGCATGCGCCGGGTGACGAGGAAGCCGCCGAAGATGTTGATCCCGGCCATGAAGACGCTGAGCGCCGCCAGCAAGATCACCAGGAACGAGCCGGAGCCGATCTGCATCAAAGCGCCCAGGATGATGATCGAGGAGATCGCGTTGGTCACCGCCATCAGCGGCGTGTGCAGGCTGTGCGCCACGCCCCAGATCACCTGAAAGCCCACGAAACAGGCCAGCGCAAAGACGATGAAATGCTGCATGAAGCTGACCGGAGCAAACAGCCCGACCAGCAAGAGGAGCGCACCGCCGCCCGCCAGCAGGGTGACCTGGCTCTTGGTCTGCGCCTTGAAGGCTTCGACCTCCTGGGCGCGTTTTTCCTCCGGCGTCAGCTCCGGCACCGTCTCCTTGGGCTTGGCGGCAATCGCCTGCACCTTGGGCGGCGGCGGCGGGAAGGTGATCTCGCCCTCAAACGCCACGGTGGCGCCGCGGATCACGTCGTCCTCCATGTCGTGGTTGACCTGGCCGTCTTTGTCCGGCGTGAGGTCAGCCATCATGTGGCGGATGTTGGTGGCATAAAGCGTCGAGGACTGCGCCGCCATCCGGCTGGGGAAATCAGTGTAGCCGATGATGGTGACGCCATTGTCGGTCACGATCTTCTCATCCGCCACGGTCAGCTTGCAGTTGCCGCCCTTCTCCGCCGCCAGGTCGACGATGACCGAGCCCGGCTTCATCGCCGCGACCATATCCTCGGTCCACAGCTCCGGCGCCTCGCGGTTGGGGATCAGCGCGGTGGTGATGACGATGTCCATCTCCGGCGCCAGCTCGCGGAACTTCGCCAGCTGCGCTTCGCGGAATTCCGGCGAAGAAACAGAGGCATAGCCGCCCGAGGCGCTGCCGTCCTGCTGCTCCTCCTCGAAATCGAGATAGACGAACTCGGCGCCCATCGATTCCACCTGCTCGGCAACTTCGGGGCGCACGTCGAAGGCATAGGTGACCGCGCCCAGCGAGGTCGAGGTGCCGATGGCGGCAAGCCCCGCGACGCCTGCGCCGACCACCAGCACCTTGGCGGGCGGCACCTTGCCTGCGGCGGTGATCTGGCCTGTGAAGAAGCGGCCGAAGTTGTTGCCCGCCTCAATGACCGCGCGGTAGCCCGCGATATTGGCCATGGAGCTGAGCGCATCCATCTTCTGCGCGCGGCTGATCCGCGGCACCATTTCCATGGCGATCACATTGGCGCCCTTGGATTTGGCCAGCGCCATGCCTTCTTCGTTCCCAGCCGGGTTGAAGAAGGAAATCAGCGTCTTGCCCTTGGTCAGCCGCTTCAGCTCTGTGGCGTCCGGCTGGCGCACCTTGGCGACGATATCGGCGGCTTTCCACAGCGCGGCCGGTGTCTTGATGATCTCGACCCCGGCGGCTTCGTAAGCGGCATCGGAAAACCCCGCCGCCGCCCCGGCCCCGGCCTCGATCGCGCAATCATACCCCAGCTTCTGCAGCTGACGCGCAGAGTCCGGCGTCATCGCAACGCGGTTTTCGCCCGCATATGTTTCTTTTGGTGTCCCTATTTTCACCTTGTCGGTCCCCCTCGTCCTGCCCGTGCCAGCATACTCTGGGTACGGATCACAATGATTTTCTCTACTATGCGCAAGATTATTGCGCAAGGATTTTGCTGCGTTGCCGCAAAGTCATGCCGCAACGCCGCGTTCCGCTCAGATCCAGCGGCGCACTTTCCGCTCGTACCGGGCCCAGTCCGCGCGGAAGGTCCGGCGCATCCTGTCCTCCTCCGGAATGACAAAGCGTTTCTCCAGTACCCAAAGGAACACCGGGATCAGCGGCAGCGACAGCACCGCGTCAAACCACAGAATAAGGCCCGCCAGGATCAGCACATCGCCCAGGTAGATCGGGTTGCGGCTGCGGCTGAAGATGCCCGATTGCACCAGGCGGCTGGGTGTCTGGTGCGGCAGGACCGTGGTCTTCTGCCGCCGCATCTCGGTGATGGCGAGCAGCGCCAGCAGCAGGCCGCCGCCCAGGAGGGTGCCGCCCAGAAACTCCGCCCAGGCGCCGCCGAAGGAGAGCCCGAGCGCAAAATGCCGCGCTTGCAGCCACGCGGCCAGGACACAGCCCGCGAGCCAGACGGGCGGCACATCCAGCCACCGCATCAGACCCCGCCCTTTCGCAGAATATGTCCTGAAATCATGCACATCGCGGGCAGTTTTCCCTTATCCGTCCTGGCCGTCCAGACCGGTTCGGCCGGGACTGAAAGAAAAGGACAAATTGCCCTCCATGCTGCAGAAACGACGAATCTGTTCCAGCTTGCGGCATGATCCTGCATAGATTCGTCCGAAAGCCTATGTATATTTATGTGTACTGAAGCCGGAGCCGCTCACTCCCACTCCATTTCCTCAAAAACCCGGCCCGCGTTCTTGGTGGCAAGCTCCTCGAATGTGTCCAGGTTCTTCCAGCGCTCCTGATCAACATAGTAGGCGCTGGCGAGGTCTCCGCCCGCCTCGATATGGGCGCCGATCTTGGCCCGCAGATCGGTCAGGTAGTCGAGCGTATAGCGGCGCACCTGCGGCAAATTGGTCGGGTGGCCGTGGCCCGGGATCACATAGGCGGGGTCAAGGGGTTCCAGCTTTTCCTGCCAGGTTTCGATCCAGCATTTGGTGCAGGTGTGCGGGAAAACCGGCAGCATGCGCTCATGAAAGGCGATGTCGCCGGCAATCAGCAGGTCCCACTCCGGGAGCCATACCTGGATGTCGCCCGGATCATGCGCCGGGCCCAGATGCAGCACCTGCATCTCCACTCCGCCCAGGGTGAGGTCATAGCGGTCTTCGAACGACAGGTTGGCGTGCTCGACGCGGGTCTCTCCCGCCCGGTCCTTGTTGTAGCCGCGCATCCGCTGCAGGATCAGGTCGCTGTTTTCCTGCGTCTCGGCAATCGCCTCTGCGTGGGCCAGCACGTCCACGCCCTGGTCCCGCCAGTAGCCGTTGCCAAGCATCGCGTGGCCCTGACCGTTTTCGTTGATCACCAGCACCACCGGCTGGTCCGTCACCTGCTTGATTTCATCGTGCAGCGCCTTGGCCAGTGCATCGGAAGCTCCGGAGTTCACCACCACCACGCCTTCGGAAGTCACGATGAAGGAGAGGTTGTTGTTGTGGCCTGCGTTTTCGTAGGTCGGCGGCGCAGTGGCGCCGGTGGCGGAGAACACATGCGGGATCACCTCCACCGGTTTGGAGTACAGCTCGGACTGAGGGTACTGATCGGCAATGTCTTCGCTGGCGTGGACGGTTGCAGCGATGCACAAGGCGGCGCAGGCGGCGGCAATGGCTTTCATCGGAAATCTCCCTGAAGGTTTGCAGCAACATTCACACATGCGAATGTGACTGTAAACGCCTGACCCATGCGTCGTGACGGCACGGCGGGGTTGCCAGCTGCCCCGGCCCGGTTAGGCTGCCTGCAAAACCGGGAGAATTGAGGATGACGGTATTGCAAGGCAAACACGCGCTGGTCACCGGCGGCGGCACCGGGATCGGGCTGGCGATTGCTCAGGCTCTGGCCGCGGAAGGCGCGCAGGTCACCATCACCGGGCGCAGGCAGGAGGTTTTGGAGCAGGTTGCCACGGGCAGCCTGCATCCGATGGCGATGGATGTGCGGGGCGAGGCGGACGTGGCGGCCAAGGTGGAGGCTGCGGTGGCGGCGCGCGGCCCGGTCCAGATCTGCGTTGCCAATGCAGGCGTTGCCGAGGGCGCAGCGCTGCACAAGACCTCGATGGAATTCTGGCGCAACATGATGGCGACAAACCTCGACGGTGCCTTTCTGACGATCCGGGAATGTTTCAAGTCGATGCGCGAAACCGATTGGGGGCGGGTGATCACCGTGTCCTCCATCGCCGGGTTGCGGGGGCTGAAGGGGGCGGCCTGTTACTCTGCCACCAAGCACGGGATGATCGGCCTGACCCGGGCGCTGAGCGAGGACTACCTGGGCACGCCGTTTACATTCAACGCGCTTTGCCCGGGGTATGTCGACACCCCGATTGTCGAGCGCAATGTCACAGCGATCTCGCAGCGTGCAGGCATGAGCGCGGTGGAGGCAATGGACTTGATGGTGAACGCTAACCGTCACAAGCGGCTGATCGAACCCAGCGAGGTCGCCGCCGCGGCGCTGTGGCTGTGCGGGCCGGGATCCGGGTCGGTGAACGGCCAGTGCATCGAGATCGCGGGCGGGCAGACCTGATGGACCGGGAGGCGTTCAATAGCTTCTGCGCCACCTTTCCGGCGGCGGAGCACGTGGTGCAATGGGGCAACTCGGACGTCTGGAAGGCGGGCGGCAAGCTGTTTGCCGTTTGCGGCTGGGCTGACGGCCGGGATGCCTTCACCTTCAAGGCCGGCGACATCGCCTTTGAGGTTTTGCAGGAACGCCATGGCGTTCGCCCGGCACCCTATTTGGCGTCGCGCGGGATGAAGTGGCTGCAGCAATTTGACGACAACGGCCTCACGGACGCGGAGCTGAAAGACCAGATCACCCTGTCCTATCAGATGGTCACTGCGGGCCTCTCCAAGCGCAAGCGTGCAGAGCTGGGTATCCCGGACCCGCAGCCGGGGCCGGACGGGCGCTAGGCACTGGACAGAATGGCGCAGATGCGGTAGCAAACCGGAAAAGCTTTAAGCTTGAAATACCCCAACGCATGCGAGACCCCTATGACCGATTTTGCTGCAACCAAGGCGATGTTCGACCTGCCCGAGGGCGTGATCTATCTGGACGGCAACTCGCTGGGCCCCCTGCCCCGCGCCGCCAAGGATCGGGTCGGCGCGATGATGCAGGATGAATGGGGGCAGATGCTGATCACTGGCTGGAACAAGGCCGGCTGGATGGACAAGCCCAAGGCGCTGGGGGACCGGATCGGGCGGCTGATCGGGGCGGAGCCGGGCCATGT
This sequence comes from Leisingera sp. G5_S3_59_S7, assembly GCF_054968485.1. Taxonomy (NCBI): domain Bacteria; kingdom Pseudomonadati; phylum Pseudomonadota; class Alphaproteobacteria; order Rhodobacterales; family Roseobacteraceae; genus Leisingera; species Leisingera sp. G5_S3_59_S7. Next base: position 28,771 of record NZ_JBQKUH010000026.1, on the reverse strand, counting down.
GGTGATGGGCGACACGCTGTCGATCAAGGTCTATCAGGCCGTTGCTTCGGCGCTGGAGCTGAACCCGGGCCGTAAGGTCGTGCTGTCGGACAACGGCAACTTCCCCACCGACCTCTACATGGCCAGCGGACTGCTGAAATCGCTGGGGCCGGACTATGAGCTGCGGGTGGTGGATCCGGAGGATGTTGAGGACGCCATCACCGATGAGATCGCAGTGCTGATGATCACCGAGGTGGACTACCGCACCGGCCGCAAGCACGACATGAAGGCCCTGACCGCGAAGGCCCATGCCAATGGCGTGCTGACGGTCTGGGATCTGGCGCACTCCGCCGGCGCCATTCCGGTCGATCTGGCCGGGTGCAAGGCCGATTTCGCAGTGGGCTGCACCTACAAGTACCTGAACGGCGGCCCCGGCGCGCCCGCTTTCATCTATGTCTCGCCGCGCCACGCAGTGGCCGCCCGGCCCGCCCTGTCGGGCTGGCTGGGGCATGAGGCGCCATTTGCCTTTGACCTCGACTACCGCCCGGGCCAGGGCATCGACCGGATGCGCGTCGGCACCCCGCCGATCCTGCAGCTGACCGCGCTGGAGGCGGCGATGGATATCTGGGACAAGGCGGATATGGCCAGCGTGCGCGCCAAGTCCATCGGCCTGTGCGATCTGTTCATCGCAGAGGTAGAGAGGACCTGCCCGCAGCTGGAGCTGGCCTCGCCGCGCGATCCGGCGTTCCGCGGCAGCCAGGTTTCGTTCAAGTTCGACGAGGGCTATGCCGCGATGCAGGCGCTGATCGCCCGCGGCGTGATAGGCGACTTCCGGGCCCCGGACATCATGCGGTTCGGTTTTACCCCGCTATACATTGACGAAGGCGACGTGCGCGCCGCGGCGGAGATCATCGCCGATGTGATGACCAACGCCCTGTGGGACCGGCCGGAATACATGGTCCGCCACGCGGTCACCTGATGCGCCGCACCCGCTCTTCCCATCTGCCGCTTTGCCGCCCGGCGGGCTGGGTTGCGCTGTGGCGCCGCCTGGCCCAATGCGGCACCCTGAACCGGAGGACGCATTCCTTTCCCTGACATATACTGCCCTTAGGAAAAGGAACGCTACGATGACCCAACCCTATGATCCCGCCGACGACGGCGCCCAGATGTCCTTTGACGGGCGCATGTCCTATGGCGACTACCTGTCGCTCGACATGCTGCTGAACGCGCAGAAGACATGGACCAACACCCATGACGAAATGCTGTTCATCATCCAGCACCAGACCTCCGAGCTGTGGATGCGGCTGGCCATTCACGAGCTGAGCGCCGCCCGCGAAAGGCTTCTGGGCGGCCAGACGCGGCAGGCGTTCAAAATGCTGGCCCGGGTGGCGCGCATATTCGAGCAGCTGAACTCCGCCTGGGATGTGCTGCGCACGATGACCCCCTCGGATTACACTGCGTTCCGGGATGAACTCGGCCAAAGCTCAGGCTTTCAGTCGCACCAGTACCGGCAGATCGAATTCATGCTGGGCAACCGCAACATGGCGATGCTGCGCCCGCACGCCCACCGCCCGGACATTCTGGCGCTATTGGAGGCGGAACTGAAGCAGCCGTCGCTCTATGATGTTGCACTGAAGGCGCTGGCGCAGAGCTTTGAACTGCCGGAGGAAGTGCTGAACCGGGATGTTTCCGAGGCCTATCAGCCGCATGAGGCGGTGCAGGCCGCCTGGACCGAGGTCTACCGCGATACTGAGGCCCATTGGGAGCTGTACGAGCTGGCGGAAAAGCTGGTGGATTTCGAGGACTACTTCCGCCGCTGGCGCTTCAACCACGTGACGACGGTGGAGCGCGTGATCGGCTTCAAGCGCGGCACCGGCGGCACCGGCGGCGTCAGCTATCTGAAACGGATGCTGGAGGTGGAGCTGTTCCCCGAGCTTTGGCACCTGCGCACCGAGCTGTAAGGCACGCGCGGGTCGGTGCGTCCGGCCCGCGCCTCAGCGCGGCGTCAGTCCGGCCCCGATCAGCGCGGCCAGCTGGCGCACCCCGGCCTGATAGGCGGCAAAATCACCGGCGGTTTGCTTGATGCCTTTGAGGGACGCACAAATCGTCCGGGCGATCACGTCAGCGTCTCCGTTCAGCGCCGCCTGCCCGGCCTCTGCCTGCTGCTGCAGCCAAGCGGCGTAAAGCCCGCGCAAAGCCGCCTCGCCCGCTTCGATTTCCTCACCCGCGACGTGTTTGGTAACTTCGAACAACTCCATCCCGTGCGGCGACGCCATCATCGACTCAATCGCTTCGCCGCCCTGCCCCCTGAAAGCGGCCAGCAGGCGGTCGGACAGGGTGCCTTCAGAGGCCAGCCCCACGCGGACGTTCTCTGCCGCATTGCCGTAATACGCGGCCACAAGCGCCCGGAAGATCGCCTCTTTGTTCTTGAAATGCAGATAGAGCGCCGGGCGCGACATGCCCGCCCCCTTGGCGATGTCGTCCATCGAGGTCTTGCGGAATCCATATGTGGAGAACGCCGCCCAGGCGGCCCCAAGGATTGCCTGCTGTTTTGGGTCTATGCCTGCCATGTTCATAATTTTGCTTCTGACATTATCTGCAGAAAATGTCAATTGACATACTGACACTTTCAATTACATTTGTCAGCGACCCAGCAAAGGAAGACACGCCATGTCCACCACGCTTCGCATCAATGGAAAGTCCCATCGGGTGGATCTGCCTGATGATGTGCCCCTGCTGTGGGTGCTGCGCGATGAGGTCGGCCTCACCGGCACCAAGTTCGGCTGCGGCGTCGCGGCTTGCGGCGCCTGCACCGTGCATATCGACGGCGAAGCGGTGCGCTCCTGCCAGGTGGCGCTGTCGGACGTCTGGGGCGAGGTGACCACGGTCGAGGGTCTCGGCACACCGGATGCGATGGCTGCGATTCAGCAGGCCTGGGTGGAGCATCAGGTGGCCCAGTGCGGCTACTGCCAGTCCGGCCAGATCATGCAGGCGGCGAGCCTCTTGGCGGAAAACCCGGCGCCCTCGGACGCGGAGATTGACGAGGCGATGCAGGGCAACCTGTGCCGATGCGGCACCTACCCGCGCATCCGCGCCGCTATCCACGCCGCCGCCCAAAAGATGCAGGAGGCGTAAGTCATGGCCAGCTTCAAGAAAATCGCCCGCCGCAGCTTCCTGATCGGTTCCGCCGCCATCATCGGCGGTGTCGCCTTTGGCGCTTATTACGTCAGCCGCCCTGCCCCGAACCCGTTGAAACCCGGCGACGGGGAAGTGGCGTTCAACCCCTTTGTGATGATCTCGGACCAGAAGATCACCCTGATCGCCCCGCGCGCCGAGATGGGCCAGGGCGTGCACACCACCTGGGCCGCGCTGATTGCCGAGGAACTGGACGTGACGCTGGACCAGGTGGAGGTTCTGCACGGCCCCGCCGCCAAGGCCTATTACAATTCCGCCCTGATGAGCGAGGCGCTGCCCAGCACCGGCTATGACAAGTCCAAGTTCATGCACTCGCTGGGCGAACTGATGGGCCAGGCGGGCAAGCTGCTGGATCTGCAGGTGACAGGCGGTTCAACCTCGATGAAGGACGGGTACGAGCGGATGCGGCTGGCTGGCGCCTCGGCCCGGGAAACGCTGAAGGAAGCCGCCGCCCAGCGCCTTGGCGTCAGCCGCGGCCAGCTTAGCACCCGGGACGGCAAGGTAATTGCGCCGGATGGCGCGGAGATTGCCTATACCGAGCTGGCAGCAGATGCAGCCCGGCTGGAGCCGGTGGACGCCCCCCTGCGCCCGCGCAGCGAATGGCGGCTGCTGGGCAAGGCCCAGCCGCGGGTGGACATGGCGGACAAGGCAACCGGCACCGCGCAATTCGGCATTGATGTGCGCCTGCCCGGGATGAAATTTGCTGCGCTGAAGGCGAACCCGCATCTGGGCGGCGCGATGAAGGGTTTTGACGCCGCAGCAGCCCTTGAGATGCCCGGCATCGAAACGGTTGCGGATCTTGGCGATGCGGTTGCCGCTGTCGGCCGCAACACCTGGCTGGCGATCCAGGCGCTGGAGGCCATAGACTTCGACTGGGGGGCAGCCCCTATTCCGGCCGCCCAAAAAGAGATCTCCGGCGCAATTCATGCAGCGTTTCAGGCTGAGCCGAACTCCACCCTTCGCGACGACGGCGATGCCGCAACCCTGCCGGAGGGCGCGCAGGAGGTGACGGCAGAGTACGAGGTGCCCTACCTCGCCCACGCCACGATGGAGCCGCTGAACGCCACCGCGCTGTTTGACGGCCAGCGCCTGCAGATCTGGTGCGGCAACCAGGGGCCGATGCTGGTCCGCGACCACTGCGCCAAGGCGCTGGGGATCGAGCCGGAGCAGGTGGAGGTGAACACCACCCTGATGGGTGGCGGCTTCGGCCGGCGGGGCGAGTTCGATTTTGCCGTCTATGCCGCCCGTCTGGCCGGGCAGATGCCGGGCACACCGGTGCAGCTGACCTGGAGCCGCGAGGAGGACATGACCCATGACTTTTACCGCCCGGCCTCTGCCGCGAGGTTCCGCGGTGCGGTGAAGGACAGCAAGGCGCTGCTGCTGGACGGGCAGATTGCCGGCCAGTCGCCCACCGCGCAGGCGATGAACCGCTGGATCGGACTGTCGCCCAGCGGCCCGGACACCGCCTTGACCGATGGCGCCTTCAACCAGCCCTATGGCATCCCCAACTACCGCATCCGCGGCTATGCAGCGGACCTGCAGATCCCAGTTGGCTTCTGGCGTTCAGTCGGCGCGTCGATCAACGGATTTTTCATGGAGAGCTTTGTGGACGAGCTGGCCCACGCTGCGGGCGCCGACCCGCTGGAGTTCCGCCTGGAACTTGCGCGCGGGGAGTGGGAGCCCGCTGCCAAGGTGCTGGAAGCGGTCAAGGAAATGTCCGGCTGGACCGGCAGGACGCCCGAAGGCGTGGGCCGCGGCGTTGCCATGACATACAGCTTCGGCACCCCGGTGGCACAGGTCATTGAAGTCGCTCAGGAAGACGGCGGCATCCGCCTGCAAAAGGCGTGGATCGCCGCTGATCTGGGGGTTGCGCTGGATCCGCGAAACCTGGAAGCGCAGATGTCCGGCGGCATGGCCTATGGGCTGTCGGCGGCGATGTTCGGCGAGATCACCTTCGCCGAAGGCGCCGCGGAGCAGGTGAATTTCCCCGATTACGACGCCATCCGCATGCACACCATGCCCGTGGTGGAGGTGCGAATCTTGGAAGAGCAGGCGCATATCGGCGGCGCGGGCGAACCCGGCACGCCGCCCGCGGCCCCGGCACTGGCAAACGCGCTGTTCGACCTTACCGGCAAACGGGCGCGGCGGCTGCCGCTGATGCACGACTTCGATCTGCTGACCTGATTGCCGCGCGGCTTGTCATTCACCGGGCAGGCCGCCAGCTTCAATTTCAGTCGAGGATTTTGACCATCCGGTAGTTGTGGATCTTGACGCCGCGGCGCTCGAAAACGCGCCGCCGGTCTACGACAAAGCCCTGCCGCTCAAAGAAGCCGCGCGCAGCTTCGCTGGCCTCAACATATAGCAGCTTGAGCCCCTGGCGCAGTGCCACCGTTTCCAGCCTGACGTATAACGCCGCCGCAACGCCCTGCCCTGCGGCACGGGGATGGCAAAACAGCATGTCGATATGGCCGTCGGATTCCAGGTCGATGAAGGCCACCGGCGTATCGTCTTCGCCGATCGCAACCCATACCGCCCGCCCGTCGGATAGCTTTTGCCCGATGGTCTCGGCCGGTGGCGCCCCGGGGCACCAGGCGTTGATCTGCTCCGGCGAATAATACCGGCTTGCGATGCCATGCACCGCAGAGTGAAACACCTCCGCCAGGTCCTCCGCATCGTCTGCTTTGAATTGCCGGATCTTGTAGTTGCCCTTGCTGCCGGGCGCGCCCTCTTCCGCATCACCTTTCATACTCAAACCTTTTAACCAAATGCGCCTATGCGGATTTCTGAAAACCGGGCTGCGCGCCGCCATTCGCCCAGGCCTGCACCGCAGAGCCAAACGCCTCAAACAAAGGGCGCGACACCGGATCGCTGGCGGCATCCCACTCCGGATGCCACTGCACCGACAGCGTAAAGCCCGGCGCGTCCTTGACGAAGATCGCCTCGGGGGTGCCGTCGGGCGCGTGCCCGTCCACCACCACCCGCGCGCCCGGGCGCTTGATGCCCTGGCCGTGCAACGTGTTGGTCATCACTTCCTCGGCGCCGAACAGGCGGTGGAACACGCCGCCCGCACTGAACCGGACGCTGTGGCGCAGGGCAAATTTCTCTTCCAGCGTGCCATCGGGCGGCATCCGGTGGTTCATCCGCCCCGGCAGATCCCGGATTTCGGGATAGAGCGTGCCGCCCATTGCCACGTTGACCTCCTGAAAGCCGCGGCAGATGCCCAGGAACGGCTGGCCGCGCTCCACGCAGGCGCGGATCAGCGGCAGGGTGATGGCGTCGCGCGCCCGGTCAAAGGCGCCATGCGCCTCGGTCTCCGCCTCGCCGTATTCAGCGGGGTGCACATTCGGCCGCCCGCCGGTCAGCAGGAAACCGTCGAACGTTTGCAGCAGTTCCTCAACGGTGACAAAGCGCGGGTCGGAAGGGATCATCAGCGGCATGCATCCGGCCACCTCGGCAATCGCCTCGGAATTCATCGTGCCGCCTGCATGCACAGGGTACTGATCGTTGATCAGATAGGAGTTGCCGATAATGCCAACCTTGGGTCGCGTCATAATCCACTCGTAAATTCATTTCCTGAAGAAAAACCTAGCCCTGACACTGCACGGGTTCAACAGGCGCCGCAGAGCAACACAGTGTTCACACCCGCACAACCCTGCGTCAGCAGCCAGCCTGCCGCCTTAATTCAGCACGACAGGCTGTCCGGTGCCGCGTCGCGCGACACCACCACAAGCGCCCGGCACCTCTGCCCCGGCACCGCCCGGTAGCTGTGTGCAAACCCCGCGTCGAAATAGACCGAGTCGCCCTTGTTCAGAACCTCACTCCGGCCATGGATGCCCAGTTCCAGCCCGCCCTCGATCACATAGATCAGCTCCGCGCCCGGATGCGCATGGGGCTCGCTTTCGGCGCTGTTGCCGGAAAATTCCGCAAGGTAGGTCTGAAAGCGGCTTTTGGTTACCGGGAAATCCAGGCTCTCAAACAGATAGGACAGCGGCCCGTCGTTTTTGTCGCCCAGTTTCAACCGGTCCCGCGCCCGCACCACTTCCAGCACCGGTGCGTCCTCGCCCGGCCCGAAGAAGTGATCCAGCCCCACCCCGAACACCATGGCGATGCGCAGCAAGGTCGCCAGGGTCGGGAACACCTGCCCACGTTCAATCCGCGACAGCATCGCCGCCGACAGGCCGGTGTGCTCGCCCAGCTGTGCCAGCCCCATGTCCTTGCCCTGGCGCAGACTGCGCAGCTTGGGACCGATTCTGTAGGCTTCCAAACCTTCCTGAAGCGTTTCAGACAGCATGGGCTTGCTCATGGTTTTGACCTCCGGTGCAATCCAGTTAAGGGTCATTTTACCCAGGTGCAAAAATAATGCACCTCACACAAACGTGTATCTCATGCAAATTTTTTGCATGTCAAGCTATCCATGCCAGACCTCTCTGCCCTCCTCCCGCTGGCGCCTGACAGAAAGGATGTCCCATGATCTTCAACCGCCTCTCCGTGACAGCATTTGCCATTGCCCTTGGCCTATCCGTGCCGTCGGCCGTCCCGGCCGGGTCGAAAGACATTGTCGAAACGGCAGCTGCTGCCGGCCAGTTTGAGACCCTTGCAGCCGCGCTGACCGCCGCTGATCTGGTGGGAAAGCTGCAGGGCGATGGCCCATTCACGGTGTTTGCGCCGACTGATGACGCATTTGCGGCCCTCCCCGAAGGCACGGTCGAAACTTTGCTGAAGCCGGAAAACCGCGCGCAGCTGACAGAGATCCTCACTTACCACGTGGTGCCGGGCAAGGTGATGTCCTCAGACCTGAGCGACGGCATGACCGCGGAAACTGTGATGGGCAAAGAGATCACCGTGTCGATGGACGGCGGGGTCAAGATCAATGACGCCACGGTCACAACCGCAGACGTCGAAGCGTCAAACGGCGTCATCCATGTGATCGACGCGGTCATGCTGCCATAAGCGCGCCGTCTGCCCTAAAAGCAGGTCCCCCCTCTCCTGCTTTAAGAGCAGGGCCCTCTCCCGTCCTATTCAGCGGGCTTCCCTCTGGCCCCGGCGGGAGGGGGCTGTTGTCAAATCTCGCCGTGCAGGCCCGCGGCTTCGATTCCGGTCACCGCAGCGGCCGCGTCATTGTCCGAGGTATCGCCGGTCACGCCGACCGCCCCGATCACGTCACCTGAGCTGTCCCTGACCAGCACGCCGCCGGGCACCGGCACCACCTGGCCGCCGTAAACCCCGTTCACCGCGGCCATAAAATAGGACTGGCTCTCTGCCCGCGCCATTTGTGCAGTGCCCGCCATGCCCAGCATCACCGCGCCGTAAGCCTTGCCATGGGCAATCGCGAACCGTCCCGGTGCGGCGCCGTCCTCGCGCTCGAATGCCTGCACGTGGCCGCCGGCATCCAGCACCACCACCGACAGCGGTTTCAAGTTCAGCCCGCGCCCGCTTTCCAGCGCCGCCCGGATGATGGTGCGCGCCTGATCCAATGAAATCCCTGCCATGAGTGATCTTCCTCCCGCTGACGTTACGTTATGAAAGGAAAAGGAGGCCAAAAGGCCCCCTGTGACTACCCGCTGAATCAGGGAAACTGTTTCCCGGGGTCAGTTTGACGCGGTCAGGCCGAAGCTTCCTGCGCCTTCAGCTCCAGACGGCGGGCGTGCAGCACCGGCTCGGTATAGCCCGAGGGCTGGACCCGCCCCTTGAACACCAGATCGCAGGCTGCCTGGAACGCGATGGTGTCAAAGCCCGGCGCCATCGGACGGTAGCTGTTGTCGCCGCGGTTCTGGTCATCCACCACCTTGGCCATCTTACGCAGAGCGCCCATGACTTCCTCCTCTGAAACAACGCCGTGATGCAGCCAGTTGGCGATATGCTGGGCAGAAATCCGGCAGGTGGCGCGGTCCTCCATCAGGCCAACATCGTTGATGTCCGGCACCTTTGAGCAGCCGACGCCCTGGTCGATCCAGCGCACCACATAGCCTAGGATCCCTTGCGCGTTGTTGTCTACTTCGCGGGCGATCTGCTGCGGCGTCCACTTGCGGTAGGTGGCCAGCGGGATTTCCAGGATGCCGTCCACATGGGCGCGGCGGCCGCCGGCCTTGAGCTTCTTTTGCACCGCAAACACATCCACTTTGTGATAGTGCAGCGCGTGCAGGGTGGCGGCGGTCGGGCTGGGCACCCAGGCGCAGTTGGCGCCGGATTTCGGATGCTCGATCTTCTGCTCCAGCATCGCCGCCATCATGTCGGGCATCGCCCACATGCCCTTGCCGATCTGCGCCTTGCCGGACAGGCCGCACTCCAGGCCGACATCCACGTTCAGGTTCTCATAGGCGCCGATCCAGGCCTTGCGCTTGATGAAATCCTTGCGCGAGAACGGCCCCGCCTCCATCGAGGTGTGGATTTCGTCGCCAGTGCGGTCCAGGAAGCCGGTGTTGATAAAGGCCACCCGGTGCTTGGCGGCGCGGATGCATTCCTTGAGGTTCACCGAGGTGCGGCGCTCCTCATCCATGATGCCGATCTTCACGGTGTGGCGCGGCAGGCCCAGGATATCCTCGACCTTATCAAAGATCCGGTCGGTGAAGGCCACTTCCTCCGGCCCGTGCATTTTGGGTTTCACCACATAGACCGACCCCAGGGCAGAGTTGCCGCCGTCGCGCTTCAGGTCGTGCTTGGCGATCAGAACGGTGATCAGTGCGTCCAGCAGGCCCTCATAGGCCTCGTTGCCGTCCTTATCCAGAACTGCCGGGTTGGTCATCAGATGGCCGACATTGCGCACCCACAACAGGGCACGGCCCTTCACGGTCTTGGCAGTGCCATCCGGCGCGGTGAAGCCGAAGTCCGGGTTCAGGCGGCGGGTAATGATCTTGCCGCCCTTTTCCAGGTTGGTCTCCAAGTCGCCCTTCATCAGGCCCAGCCAGTTTGAATAGGCCAGCACCTTGTCCTCGGCATCGACGCAAGCAACCGAGTCCTCGCAATCCATGATCGCAGACATAGCGCTTTCAAGCCGCACATCGGCGAGGCCCGCTTGGTCGCGGGCGCCAATCGCGTGGGCGCGGTCAAAGACCAGCTCCACATGCAGCCCGTTGTCGCGCAGCAGCACCGATTCCGGCGCCTTGGGGTTGCCGCGGTAGCCTGCAAATTTCTCCGGCTGGGCCAGCTGCAGGTCGTCGATCAACAGCTGGCCGTCCTGCACGTAATACCGGCGCACGTCGGCGTGGCTGGCACCGTCGATCGGAAAAGCCTCGTCCAGGAATACCCGTGCCCGTGCCACCACCCGCGCGCCGCGGCCCTTGTCATAGCCGCCCTTAGGCGCCGGGGTTCCCATCGCGTCGGTGCCATAGAATGCGTCATACAGGCTGCCCCAGCGCGCGTTTGCCGCGTTCAGCGCATAGCGGGCGTTGGTGATCGGCACCACCAGCTGCGGACCGGGCACCGATGCGATCTCCGGGTCCACGTTCTGCGTCTCGATCTCGAAATCACCGCCCTCTGGCAGCAGGTAACCGATCTCCGCCAGGAACGCCTTATAGGCTTCGTGGTCATGCGGCTTGTCGCGGTTGGCGATGTGCCATGCATCGATCTTGGCTTGGATCTCTTCCCGTTTGGCCAGCAGCGCCCGGTTTTCCGGCCCGAACCCGTTCACCAGCTCCGCCAGGCCTTTCCAGAACGCCTCCGCCTCGACACCGGTGCCGGGCAGCGCCTGTTTCTCAACGAAATCCGCCAGTTCCGGCGCAACCTGAATTCCCTGTTTTTCGTCCCGGCTCATGACTTGCTCCTTCCGGCGGTACACCACTGTATGCTGTTACCTAGTTAGGGCAGAAGTTTCCGATCAGCAACAAAACAGCCTCCCGGTGAAACCGAACGCAATTTCTTGATTTTCAAGAAAGTGCCGAAAAGATTTCCGAAAATGCAGCGCCTGACGCCGGCCCTCCAAACAGCACAAAGGCGCGCAGGTTACCCTGCACGCCCCGCAAACATGCTTTACTGGACCGCCGGTCAGTCAGCGGTCCCGTCAATGACCGCCTGCACCTCTTCGGCGGAGGCCGGCGCTTCCACCTTGTCCTGCTCGCCGCCGCGATCAAACACCATCAGCAGGAACAGCCCCAGCGCGATCAGTGCAAACACAACCACGGCGCCGATCCCCAGCAAGGAGGGCTTGTGCTTATTCTTCTGACGCTCGACGTTGGTATCCGGGGCGGACATGGCGGAACTCCTTTCAATAACAAATTGAGGCGCAGGACGGCTTGCCGCTCCGCCCGGTGTTGCCTACGACTATGGTAACTACGTGCCGGCCCCCGCTCGGGTTCCATTAAAAACGAGGTTCCGCCGTGAAAGATGCAAGCCCCGCCACCGCCCCCAAGACGTTCTACCTGAAAGATTACACGCCCTTCGGGTATGACGTGGAAAGCATTCACCTGACCTTCCGCCTGGCACCGGAGACCACCCGCGTGCTCAGCAAGATCCGGTTTGCGCCCAAGGCAGATGCGTCGGACAGGACCTTCTTCCTGCACGGCGAGGAGCTGAAGCTGATTTCCGCCCGGATCGACGGCCAAGAGGTAACGCCGGAGCTGGTGGACGGCGGCCTCAAATGCGATGTGCCCAGCGCTCCCTTCACCTGGGAAGCTGAGGTAGAGATCAACCCTGCCGGCAACACCGCGCTGGAGGGGCTATACATGTCCAACCGCATGTATTGCACCCAATGCGAGGCCGAGGGATTCCGCAAGATCACCTATTACCCGGACCGCCCAGACGTGATGTCCACCTTCACTGTGCGTATTGAGGGCGACGAGCCGGTGCTGCTCTCAAACGGCAACCCCACAGGCCAGGGAGAGGGGTGGGCCGAATGGCACGACCCTTGGCCGAAACCGGCCTATCTGTTCGCGCTGGTGGCTGGCGATCTGGTCAATTACCCCGGCCAGTTCACCACCAGGTCCGGCAAGGCGGTAGAGCTGAACATCTGGGTCCGCCCCGGCGACGAAAACAAGTGCGCCTTTGGCATGGAGGCGCTGAAGAAGTCGATGAAATGGGACGAGGACGTCTATGGCCTCGAATACGACCTGAAGCTGTTCAACATCGTGGCTGTCGATGACTTCAACATGGGCGCGATGGAGAACAAGGGGTTGAACATATTCAACTCGTCCTGCGTTCTGGCCTCGCCTGAAACCTCCACAGATGCCAATTTCGAACGGATCGAGGCGATTATCGCCCATGAGTACTTCCACAACTGGACCGGCAACCGCATCACCTGCCGCGACTGGTTCCAGCTGTGTCTGAAGGAAGGGCTGACGGTGTTCCGCGACGCGCAGTTTACGGCCGACATGCGGTCCGAGCCGGTGAAGCGGATCGACGACGTGATCGCCCTGCGCGCCCGCCAGTTCCCGGAGGATAACGGCCCCCTCGCCCATCCGCCGCGGCCCGAAGCCTTTCAGGAAATCAACAACTTCTACACCGCCACGGTCTATGAGAAGGGCGCCGAGGTGATCGGCATGCTGAAGCGGCTGGTGGGGGATGAGAACTATTACAAGGCGCTGAAGCTTTACTTTGAGCGCCACGATGGCCAGGCCTGCACCATCGAGGACTGGCTGAAAGTATTCGAGGACGCAACGGGCCGCGACCTCAGCCAGTTCAAACTGTGGTACAGCCAGGCCGGCACCCCGCGCCTGAAGGTTTCCGAGGATTACGCGGACGGCACCTATACCCTGACGTTCGAGCAATCTACGCCACCCACCCCCGGCCAGCCGGAGAAGGACCCGCGGGTGATCCCGGTGGCGGTCGGCCTGCTGTCCCCCAACGGCGACGAGGTGCGCGGCACAGAAGTGCTGGAACTGACCGAAGCCAAGCAGAGCTTTACCTTCGACGGCCTCGCCTCCAAACCGGTGCCCTCGATCCTGCGGGAATTCTCCGCCCCGGTGATCCTGGAGCGCGAAACCACCAACGCCGAGCGCGCCTTTCTGCTGGCCCATGACACCGACCCGTTCAACCGCTGGGAGGCCGGCAACGCGCTGGCCAAGGAGGTCCGTGTCGCGATGGTGCTGGACGGCAGCGCCCCCGATGCGGCCTATCTGGATGCACTGGAAAAACTGGTGCGCGACGACGATCAGGACCCGGCCTTCCGCGCCCTGGTTCTGACGCCGCCCAGCCAGTCGGATATTGCGCAAACCCTGCATGAGCGCGGCTTCACCCCCGATCCGCAAAAGATCTATGACGCGGCTGAGACCTTTGCCCAGACCCTTGCGCAGCAGCTGGAAACCAGCCTGCCCCGGCTGTATGCCGCCACCACGGTTGAAGGCCCTTATGAACCGGATGCCGAGGGCGCAGGCAAACGCGCCCTCAACGGCCGCATCCTGTCACTGCTGACCCGTCTTGACGGCGGCGATCAGGCCGCGCGCCAGTACCAGGCCGCGGATAACATGACCCAGCAGTACGCCGCCCTTGGCGCGCTGATGAAGGCCGAGAAGGGCGAGGCGCAAAGCCAGGCCTTCTTCGATCAATGGCAGGACGACCGGCTGGTGATGGACAAGTGGTTTGCGCTGCAAATTGCTTGCGCCGCACCGGAGAAAGCCGCCGCCGCCGCAGCGGAGCTTACCCGGCACCCGATGTTCGACATGAAGAACCCCAACCGCTTCCGCGCGGTGATGGGGGCGCTGGCGGGCAACCACGCGGGCTTCCACCATGCCAGCGGCGAAGGCTATCAGCTGCTGGCGGACAATCTGATCGCGCTGGACAAGCTGAACCCGCAGACCACCGCCCGGATGTGCGCGGCCTTCCAGACCTGGAAGCGCTATGACGCGGGCCGCCAGTCGCTGATCCGTGCGCAGCTGACGCGGATTGCAGGAACAGACGGTCTCAGCCGCGACACAAATGAAATGGTCACCCGGATCCTGGATGCCTGAGACGCCCGGAAAACCTGCCCCGGCGGAGCCCTACAGCTTCTCCCGCCGGGGCCGTTCCAACACCGCTATTCTCGCGACGGGCGGCTGGCTGGCGGTCCTGCTGGTGCTGTGGCTGGTGCTGGACGCGGCCCTGTGGCTGACGGTCCTGCTGGCCCTGCCAGCCCTGCCTGCCCTTCTGGACCTGATCCGCAACCCTCTGGCAGGGCTTAGGATTTCCCGAAACCGCATCGAATGGTTCAGCGGCGGGCTGACTGGTGAAGCAGATCTCAGCGAGATTGACCGGGTGCGTTTCGACACCCGCTGGGACCTCTCGGTGCGGGCCACGCTGGTTCTGCGCAACGGCAAGCGCATCCGCCTGCCGCAGGAGGCCACCCCGCCGCACGCCGAAGCTGACGCGGAATTCCAAAAGTGCGGGCTGCGCACGGAGCGGCACCATTTCACGGCCTTCTGACCGCCGCCCGTCAAAGCCCCGCCAAAACAATTTAGGATTGTCGGCAGTGAAAGGCGATTAACCGCCTGTGCGCGGGAACTTCCCCACTGCCGCCATCTTTGCGCCCCATTGCCTGAGGAAACTGAGACCAACGATAAGCTGCCACTCTTCAGGAAGCAAAAATGCTCACACAGTCTCGACAGGCACGGGATCTTCTGTCCCGGATTTCAGATCTGATGTCCCGCAGCTCCCGGCCCGCCAGCCGCCCGGGTCCTGCGCCCGCTCCGCCCCCCGCTGACGCGCTGCTGAACCGGAGCCTGGAAGACAGCCTGTCCATCCCGATCCGCAGCGCCGAAGGCGATCCCGACTGCCTGCAAGCGCAGGACCACGGACAGTTCCTGGCCCGCCAGGAACGCTGGGAGGACCTCTCCAGCGCGATCCGGGAAGCAGACGACAGCCGCGCTGCCGCCCGCTGCGGCCTGCCGCTGGCCGATCTCATCGCCTATGGCGCCCGTGCCGACGTGGTGAATGCCACCGAACATGCCCTGGCCGAGCAAAAGGATGCCGGCAATCGCAGCCTGATCCGCGGCCTGATGGCGTTTGAGGCGCTGCGGGCAGAGCACCGCCACGATCCCTATCTGACCGCCCTGGTGGCACTGGCCCATATCGACATCGGCTGGGCCTGGCGCAGCCCCGGCAATGCTCCTGCAGCCCCGGCCTCCAGCCAGCGCCGATGCGCCGCCCATTTCGACCGCGCCGCCGCCCTGCTGGAGCCGATTGCGGAGGACAGCAAAGACAGTCCCTTCCTCAAATCGGCGCAATGCGCCCTGTTTGCCGGCAGCACCAGCGGTACCCTGCCGGTGGCGGATGCCTTTGGCGCCCTGATCGACCTGGCCCCGGCCAACCACCGCCACATGCGCACCCTCGGCACCCATATGCTGCCGCGCTGCTCAGGCTCTTATGCGGCACTGGAGCTGGAGGCCCGCCGGACCGCGGCGCGCACTGCGCAGACTTGGGGGGCGGGCGGCTATACCTGGGTTTATTTCGACGCCATCGCCATCGACGATCAGGCCTGCGCCCGGGTCGATACCCGCTTTTTCCTCGACGGCCTCAGGGACATCGTGCAGGCCAACCCGTCGCAGGAGATGATCAACCTCTTGGCGGCCTATTGCACCGTCGCCCTGCGCAAGGGGCTGGGGCAGAACCTGCAGGCTGACGTTCCCCGGCTGAAGATATCCGAAGCCGCCAGCTGGTTGATCCGCGACCACCTGAACGAACTGCACCCGCTGGTCTGGGCCCACGCAGAGGAAGGCTTCGACAACAGCGCCCGCATCCGCTCTGTCAGCCACTTTGCGGCCCGCGGCCACGCCGGCGCATTGCAGGCCATCGCAGGCCAGTTCCGCGACGAGATCGAGAACGGCCAAACTGTCGCCTTTACCGAACAAGGACTGGAATTCAGCCCCGCTTGAGGCGCAGAACGCAGCTTTCACACATCGATGCATTTCAGCCATCAGCGGTAGCCGCCGCCCGTCGCGCCAACGGCGGGCGCGTTCCGCACGCGCCCGGGCAGACGCTCACCGCAATACTTCTGCGGACGCAGCCAGCCCGTGCACACTCTGCCCTGATCGAATTGGGGCCGAAGCCCCGTTTCGTCATTTCTTCTTAAAGGCGTCCATCAAGGCCGCCCCCAGCGCGCCGGTTCCCTGATCCCTGCCCTGACCGCCCTTGGGTCCAGAAGTCATCTTACCCCTGCCGCCCGGCTGCCGGCCCGGCTTGCCGCCCCGGCGCGGGGCCGCTCCTTTGGCCGGGCCGCGGGCATTGCGGTCCTCCTTAGCCGAGGCACCGCCGTCCTTCTTCATGGTCAGGCCGATGCGTTTCCGTCCCACATCCACCTCGGTCACCGTCACCTTCACCACCTGACCGGTTTTCACCACCTCGTGCGGGTCTTTCACAAACCGGTCGGCCAACTGGCTCACATGCACCAGCCCGTCCTGATGCACGCCGATGTCGACAAATGCGCCAAAGGCCGCGACGTTGGTCACCGTGCCCTCCAGCACCATGCCGGGCTTCAGGTCGGTAATCGCCTCCACCCCATCCTTGAAAGAGGCGGTCACGAAGGACGGGCGCGGGTCGCGGCCCGGCTTCTCCAGCTCCTGAAAAATGTCCCGCACCGTCGGCAGGCCAACATCGCCGCCCACAAAATCTTCGGCACGCAAGGACTTCAGCGCCGCGCCGTCCCCCATGATCTGGCGGATATCCCGCCCGCAGGCGGCCACGATCTTGCGCGCCACATCATAGCTTTCAGGGTGAACCGAGGACGCATCCAGCGGCTCCCTACCGTCGCGGATACGCAGGAAGCCCGCGCATTGTTCAAACGCCTTGGGACCAAGGCGCACAACCTTCAGCAGCTCCTTGCGAGAGGCAAATGCGCCGTTCATGTCCCGGTGCGCCACAATCGCCTCCGCCAGACCGGGGCCAAGGCCCGACACATGGCTCAGCAGCGGGGCTGAGGCCATGTTGAGGTCGACGCCCACCGCGTTCACCACATCCTCGATCACCGCTTCCAGCGATTTCGACAGTTTGTGCTGGTCCACATCATGCTGATACTGGCCGACGCCGATGCTCTTGGGTTCGATCTTCACCAGCTCCGCCAACGGGTCCTGCAGGCGCCGCGCAATCGACACCGCCCCGCGCAAGCTTACGTCCAGATCCGGGAATTCCCGAGCCGCCAGCTCAGACGCGGAATAGACCGAGGCGCCGGCCTCTGACACCACAACCTTGGTCGGCGTCTTGATCTTGGCGGGCAGGTGTTTCAGCACCTCCGCCACCATCCGCTCGGTCTCGCGGCTGGCGGTGCCGTTGCCGATGGCGATCAGCTCCACGCCGTGTTCGGCAATCAGTTTCACAATCGACACCTGCGCCCCGCGCAGGTCGTTCTTCGGCTGGAACGGGTACAACGTCTCGGTGGCCACCAATTTCCCGGTTGCATCGACCACTGCCGCCTTGACGCCGGTGCGAATGCCCGGGTCCAGCCCGAGAGTCGGCCGCGCACCGGCCGGAGCTGCGAACAGCAGGTCTTTGAGGTTGCGGGCAAAGACCTGAATGGCGTCCTCCTGCGCGCGGCCCCGCAAATCGCCCATCAGCTCCAGCATCATCGACAGCGACAGCTTCACCCGCCAGGTCCAGCCCGCCACCTTGCGCAGCCAGACATCGCCCGGCCCGTTACCGCCCGCGCCCAACTCCGCCGCCACCATCGCCTCGGCCCGGGCCACGCCCTCTTCCGGCTCCGGCCCCACGTCCAGCGTCAGCACGCCCTCATTGGAGCCTCGCAGCATCGCCAGCGCCCGGTGCGAGGGCACGTCCGCCCAGCGCTCGGAATGGGCGAAGTAGTCGGAGAACTTGGCGCCCTCCTGCTCCTTGCCCTCGATAACCTTGGCTGTGAGCACCGCCTCCTTCTGCAGGAATTCCCGCAGCCGGCCCAAGAGCGTTGCGTTCTCGGTCAGCCGCTCGGTCAGGATATCCCGCGCGCCGTTCAGCGCATCCTTCACCGTGGCCACGGCCTCAGTGATATAACCTTCCGCCAATTTCTCCGGATCGGCGCTGCGGTCGGCCAGGATGGCATCTGCCAGCGGCTCCAGCCCGTTCTCCTTGGCGATCATCGCCTTGGTGCGCCGCTTGGGCTTGTAAGGCAGATAGATATCCTCCAGCTGCGCCTTGGTCTCTGCCTTGGCGATTGAGGCCGCCAGGTCGTCGGTCAGCTTATCCTGCCCCTTGATCGACTCGAGGATGGCGGCGCGCCGCTTTTCCAGCTCGCGCAGATACTCCAGACGCTCCGCTAGGGTGCGCAGCTGAGTGTCATCCAAGCCCCCCGTCGCCTCCTTCCGGTAGCGCGCGACAAAGGGCACGGTGGCGCCTTCATCCAGCAGCGCCACTGCAGCGCTCACCTGCTTGGCGGCGGCGCCGATCTCTGTGGCAATTGTCTGGCTGATGCGGGCGGATGTGTCCAAGGCGGCCTCCTGAAGTTCTGCTCGGGCTGCCAGTTCTAGCCCTCCTGATGCACCCCGCCAAGAGGCTGAATCAGGCACAGGCGAACCATCGCGAAGGGCAGCGCCTGTCCGCGGGCGGAAGCGCAGCGCCCGCCCATAGGGGCGGTCGGGCGCTGCGCGGGCTTCCAGCCCGTGCTATTCATAGGGGCTTCAGCCCGCTTCAAAGCTCTCTGCGCCACCTGCCCTCTTGCTCCTCCGCGCCGCCGGGCCTAGAACGCTGTGCAACGGAAATTGACATTGTGCTGATGAAACATCGCACCACGTCACTGCAACTGACATTCGGATACGGCGGAAAACCATGCTCGACCTGACATATGAACTCCCCAAGCCCAAGGTGATCGCGGGCGCCAAGCATGACTGGGAACTGGTCATCGGCATGGAGGTGCATGCCCAGGTCAGCTCCAATGCCAAGCTGTTCTCCGGCGCCTCCACCAAGTTCGGCGCCGAGCCGAACTCCAACGTGGCTTTCGTGGATGCGGCAATGCCCGGCATGCTGCCGGTGATCAACGAATACTGCGTCGAGCAGGCGGTGCGCACTGGCTTGGGTCTCAAGGCGGACATCAACCTTTGGTCGGCTTTTGACCGCAAGAACTACTTTTACCCCGACCTGCCGCAGGGGTACCAGATCTCGCAGCTTTATCACCCCATCGTGGGCGAAGGCGAAGTGCTGGTGGAACTGGGCGACGGCACTGCCCGCAATGTGCGGGTCGAGCGTATCCACATGGAGCAGGACGCCGGCAAATCCATCCACGACATGGACCCGCATATGTCCTTTGTCGACCTGAACCGCACCGGCGTCTGCCTGATGGAGATCGTCTCCCGCCCCGACATCCGCGGGCCCGAGGAAGCGGCGGCCTACATCGCCAAGCTGCGCCAGATCATGCAGTACCTGGGCACTTGCGACGGCAACATGCAGAACGGCAACCTGCGCGCCGACGTGAACGTTTCGGTCTGCCTGCCGGGCCAGTACGAGAAGTACCAGGAAACCCAGGACTTCAGCCACCTCGGCACCCGCTGCGAGATCAAGAACATGAACTCCATGCGCTTCATCCAGCAAGCCATCGAGGTCGAGGCGCGCCGCCAGATCGCCATCCTTGAGGCCGGCGGAGAGATCGTGCAGGAGACCCGCCTGTATGACCCGGATAAGGGCGAGACCCGCTCCATGCGCTCCAAGGAAGAGGCGCACGACTACCGTTATTTCCCCGACCCCGACCTGCTGCCGCTGGAGATCGAACAGGACTGGGTGGACGGCATCGCCGCCAATCTGCCGGAACTGCCGGACGAGAAAAAGGCGCGCTTCATCAACGACTTCGGCCTCAGCGACTATGACGCCTCGGTGCTGACCGCGGATGTGGAATCGGCGGCCTTCTTTGAAGAAACTGCAAAGGGCCGCAGCGGCAAGCTGGCCGCCAACTGGGTCATCAACGAGCTGTTCGGCCGCCTGAAGAAAGAAGATCACGCGATCACCGAGTCCCCGGTTTCCCCCGCCCAGCTGGGCGGCATCATCGACCTGATCGCCTCGGATGCGATCTCCGGCAAGATCGCCAAGGACCTGTTCGAAATCGTCTACACCGAAGGCGGCGACCCGGCGCAGATCGTCGAAGACCGCGGGATGAAGCAGGTGACCGATACCGGCGCCATCGAGACCGCCTTGGACGAGATCATCGCCGCCAACCCGGCGCAGGTGGAGAAGGCCAAGGTGAACCCGAAACTGGCAGGCTGGTTTGTCGGCCAGGTGATGAAGGCCACCGGCGGCAAGGCCAACCCCAAGGCGGTGAACGAGCTGGTCGCCAAGAAACTGGTCGGCTGATCCCGGCGGAAAACGGATTAGCGAAGGGCGCCCCTTGCGGCGCCCTTTTTCGTGCCGAAACGAGGGTGCCATGCGTGCACCCTCTGTACACCCCTTGTGCACCGGGCGGTGCCATTCAGACCCTTCGCCCAGCGGCACGCCGGGCAGCTCCCGACCGCCCCCATGGGCGGGGGCTATGCCCCCGCCCGCCCCCCCCGTGGGCGGGGTCTGCCCTTTCTGTCCTGCTACACTCTGCGCTGGGATTTCTCCCTGCCTTGACCTTCCCCGCGCCAGCGGCTTTCCTCCACCCAAAATCCCGGAGGTTTCATGACCCGCATTTTTGACCAAGAGCTCGAGGACCGTCTGGTCCGCTATGCCGCCATCGACAGCCAAAGCGACGAGACCTCGGCCACCACGCCCAGCACCGCGATCCAGTTCGACATGCTGAACCTGCTGGTGAGCGAACTGCAGGAGATCGGCGCTGAGGATGTCACACTCACGGACTACGGCGTGGTGCTGGCCACTGTTCCGGCCACCGCGCCGGGGCCGGCCATCGGTTTCCTCGCCCATGTCGACACCGCGCCGCAGTTCAACGCAACCGGCGTCAAGCCGCGTGTGATCAAAGGCTACGATGGCACTGACATCACCTTCCCCGACAACCCGGACCTGGTGCTGTCCCCGGAAAAATCCCCCTACCTCGCCTCCAAACAGGGCGACGACCTGATCACCGCCTCCGGCCTCACCCTTTTGGGCGCCGACGACAAGGCGGGCGTGGCCATCGTGATGACGCTGGCCCGGCACTTGCTGGCACATCCGGACATCAAGCACCCGCACATCCGCCTCGCCTTCACCCCGGACGAGGAGATCGGCCGCGGTGTGGGCGCGCAGCTTCCCAAGGATCTGGGCGTGGCGTTCGCCTATACGCTCGACGGCGGCGACGCGGGCGAGATCGTCTATGAAAGCTTTTCTGCCGACCGGGCGGTGGTGCGCATCAAGGGGGTCTCGATCCACCCCGGCTGGGCTAAGGAGAAGCTGGTGAACGCCGCGCATCTGGCGGCCAAGATCGTTCAGACCCTGCCGCAGGCCACGATGACACCGGAAACCACGGACGGGCGCAAGGGGTTCATCCATATCACCGACATGAACGGCGGGTCTTCGGAGATGGAGATCAAGCTGATCCTGCGCGATTTCGAGCTGGACGGGCTGGCCGCCAAGGGCGATCTGCTGCGCAAGGTCTGCGAGGCTGTGCAGGCCTCGGAACCGCGGGCGGAGATTGCCTGCGAAATCCACCCGCAATACCGCAACATGCGGTACTGGCTGGAAAACGACATGACCCCGGTGGAGCTGGCGCTGGAAGCCTGCAAGGCGCATGGAATCGCCCCAATCACGGCCCCGATCCGCGGCGGCACAGACGGCTCACGGCTGACTGAGTTGGGGGTGCCGACCCCAAACATCTTCACCGGCATGCAAAACGTGCACGGACCATTGGAGTGGATCTCTGTGCAGGACATGGCCAAGGCCACAGACGTTTGCCTGACGCTGGTGCAAATGGCGGCGGGAAAGGACTGAACCGGCTGGGAAGACCGGAATTTTACGAAAAATCCGGCCCGGAAAACACGTGATCTCCGAGCTGTTTGCCGCGCCGGAGACCGGCGGGCCGGCGCCCATGCGCAGCCTTTCCGGCCCCTTGACCCCTTCCCCCCATCCGCTAAACCTGCAAGCCGAAACAGGAGACGTTCATGCAAGCATTTGAGTACAAGGTTGTCCCCGCCCCGGCCAAGGGCACCAAGGCAAAGGGGGTGAAGACACCCGAGGCGCGCTTTGCCAATTCGATCGAGATCCTGCTGAACGAAATGGCGGCGGAGGGCTGGGAGTTCCAGCGCGCAGAACTGCTGCCGAGCGAGGAGCGCTCCGGCCTGACCGGCTCCAGCACAAACTGGCGCAATGTGATGGTGTTCCGCCGCGCGCTTGCCGCGGAGCAGGCGGGAACCGCATCCGCTCCGGCCGAGGCCGCCGCAGTGGAGTTCCGCCACAGCGAACCGCCGCTGACCGCCACTGCAGGCGACCCCGAAGCCCCCGGCGGCGCCACGCCGGTTCCGGGCGCCGGCGCCTCCAAGATGCAGGCCGATGATGGTGTGGAAGAGCTCAGCCCGGTGTCCGGCGTGACCACGGCACTGAAAAACCGGGCCGCGCAGAAGGGCGACGGGGAGGACTGATCCTCCCCGGTACTGGGATCAGACGCCGGTATCCAGTGCCAGCGCGTGGATGCGCGGCACGATACCGCCCAACGCCTTGTGCACGGCACGGTGCTGCGCCACCCGGTTCATGCCTTCAAAGGCCTCTGTGCGGATCCGCACCGCAAAATGGCTCTCGCCCGAGCCGTCGTCGCCCGCGTGGCCCGCGTGTTTGTGGCTTTCGTTCACCACCTCCAGCGCGCTTGGCGCAAAGGCCGCCAGCAGCGCCGCTTCCATTTCCTGCTTCACGTTCATTTTCCGCTCATCCCCATATTTTTTGCCTGCGCCCCCTTCTATCTGGCGCACCTTAGACTAAACTGCTGCCTCCGAGTCGAACAGATGCGTCTAGAAGGTGCGCCCCATGACCAAATCCGATCCCTTTGGCTTCGATATGTCCGTCCGCTCTGCCAAGAAGAAGAACCCGCGCGGGCGGCGGGCCGCTACCGGTGCGTCCGAAACCTCCGTGCGCGTCTGCGACAAGGACGGCTGCGAGGAAGCCGGCAAGTTCCGCGCGCCCAAGGCGCCCGACGTGCTGGATGATTTCTACTGGTTCTGCCAGGAGCACGTGCGCGAATATAACAACAAGTGGAACTTCTTCGAAGGCACCACCGAGGCAGAGCTGAATGCGCAGCGCTCCAAGGACAAGGTCTGGGAGCGTGAGACCAAGCCGATGGGCGACCCCGAGGCCCGCGCCTGGGCGCGGCTGGGCATCGAGGACCCGCATCAGGTTCTGGGCGCCAATGCCACCCAGAACCCGGGCCGCGCCGCCAAGACCGGCCGCCGCCTGCCCCCGACCGAGCGCCGCGCGATCGAAATCCTCGAGGCCAAGGACGACTGGTCCAAGGCCGATATCCGCAAAGCCTACAAGAAGCTGATCAAGGTGCTGCACCCGGACATGAACGGCGGCGACCGCAGCCAGGAGGAGCAGCTGCAGGAGGTCATGTGGGCCTGGGATCAGATCAAGGACAGCCGCAGCTTCAAGTAAGCCCGGCAAACTACCGATTTGCGAAGAGCGGCCTGGGGCCGCTCTTTTTTTGCCCCCCCTGCAGCTGAGGAATACAGCCTGCTTTAACCACCGGGTTCAGCGCTTATCCCAAAGGGTAGGCAGGCTCGCTTTTGCTCCCGGCTCAGCGGCGGTCCTACACTTTTGCCAGCGCGCGCCTTCACCAACTCCCGTGTAGATTGAAAACATCAGCGGAACCCGCTCCCGGGACCGCCACTCTCGCACAGGAGACCGCCCATGCACCGCCTCGTCATCACCGCCAAGCTCGCCGCCGGCACCACCCATCAGCAGATCGCCCGGTTTATCAGCCAGAACCGCCCGCCGATGCAGAAAGGCGGCGCCACCGGAATGATGATCCGCAGCGGCGGGACCGTTCACATTATCCTGGAAGGCCCCGAAGCCGTGATGCAGGCCACTGCCGGTGCGGCCGCGTCAAGCGGGATCTTCACGTCGGCAGAAGCGGCGCAGAAGATGCCGATCCGCTGCCGTGTCTTCGATGGCATCTGCCTGGCTTATGCCAAACCGGAGCAGCTGGGCGCCGGCATGCGCCGTGAAGTTGCCATGCTGACCGGCCTGGACGTGCCGC
Organism: Leisingera sp. G5_S3_59_S7; assembly: GCF_054968485.1. Classification (NCBI taxonomy): domain Bacteria; kingdom Pseudomonadati; phylum Pseudomonadota; class Alphaproteobacteria; order Rhodobacterales; family Roseobacteraceae; genus Leisingera; species Leisingera sp. G5_S3_59_S7. Next base: position 4,632 of record NZ_JBQKUH010000026.1, on the reverse strand, counting down.
CGCAGGCGCTGGCCGCCTGACCCTCGCGCCCGCGCCTGGGCCGGGTCAGGAAGGCCATCCCGGCGCGGCTCCTCCCCCCTGCCGGGCAGAGCCAGGAAATCCTGGGCACGCGCCCCCATGAAATGCAGGCAGCTTGGCAATATCATCTTAAGGTTGCATCGCTAATCTGGATAAAACTTCGTTGTGGGGGCACGAAGATGCATATCCAGGGATTGGCACCGGCTTACATAAAGACCCTGTTGGGCAGCCCGGCGGCAGCCGCGGGGCAGGCATCTGCGCCGCTGCAGGACCGGGCAAGCCTGTATCAGCCAGGACAGACCATAACCGATCCAACAGCCTATTCTGCGCCTGCCGCTGTCAGCCTTGTGTTGCCGGAGCGGACGCAGGCCGCACTGGACCGCATCCAATCCATCATTGAAAACGAACAGGTGAATTTGCGCAAAAACCTCCTTCAGTCCATCACCGAGGATCTGAGCCAGGGGTTGGACGAGAAACAAAAGCAGGAACTGGCCGAAGAGCTAAAGAGCCTGAAGCTCAGCAACTTTTCCCGGCACGACTACCCGGGAAGGCAGTTTTCGGAGAAGACCCTCGACGCAAAACAGCTGATGTCCCGGCTGGAAAGCGAAACCTGGGAAGCAACCAAGGGCCTGGAGGTAGCGATCTCCATTGCGTATTTCGGCCAGGATCATGTGGAAATGACCCGCGAGGAACTGGTTGACCTTACCATTACCCGCGGTGTCGAACGCCAGATCAAGGCCATGAAACGGGTGTCTGAGACCACCAATTCCGAACAGTACCGCACCCTGGCCGCTCGGGACAGCTCTGTGCCGCGGGCGGTTCCCCCGCTGAGCGCGGAGGACGAAGCTGCCATCCGGGCAGATCTTCTGGCACACCGCCGGGCGCAATACGAACGGGGTGAGCTGGATATCGAGATCAAGGTGTTTTCCAGCACATGGGCCGCCACCTACAATGAGCCCTACACCATCATCGGGATGGCTGACGGCCAGCAGGTCACGAATGAGGCAAACGCCAGCCCGTTCCGGGACGAATGGGAAATGACCGAACACCGCAAGGCTCTCTTCCGCCGGGGGATTGCGCACCATGGGCGAGAGCAATACGCCCCTTCCCTCGCACAACATGCCCATCGCGAGGAGATCCTGAGGGATATCTACAGCTGATGCGGAACCGCTGAAAGGGCGGGCCCGGGCCCGGACAGGCGCCGCTGGCACGGCGCTGGGTAAGCGGTCTTTTGCCGAAACTTATTGATAGACTTTTTATTTCTTTGACCCGCCCCGCAGTCACCGGTTAGGCAAAGATGTGCCGGCCGCAGCCTACCCCCCCAAGCTACGCGGTCGCCGGCAAAACGCGCCCCCTGCTGCCCGGCCGGGGGCGCAGTGCGTCTGCCCCCGCCCGTCTGTCCAGTTCCGCTGCAATCGCGGCGTCAGCTGGCTTCCTGCCACAGTTCCCCTTGCCCTCGCGCGCCAGATCGGGCACCAATCCCGCGGATTGGACCCTGATGGCAGGGAAGCGGTATAAGGATCGACGGCGATGACCGATGGCTTTGTGGATATGAATGCGAAACCGACCGAAACCATTTCGGTCCGCGATGTCTTCGGCATCGAAACCGACATGACGATCAAGGGTTTCGCCGAAGGCTCCGAACGCGTCCCGGCGCTGGATCCGACCTACAAATTCGACCCGGAAACCACGCTGGCGATTCTGGCGGGCTTCAGCCACAACCGCCGTGTGATGATCCAGGGCTACCACGGCACCGGCAAATCGACCCATATCGAACAGGTCGCCGCCCGCCTCAACTGGCCCTCCGTGCGCGTCAACCTCGACAGCCACATTTCCCGGATCGACCTGATCGGCAAGGACGCGATCAAGCTGCGCGACGGTAAGCAGGTGACCGAATTCCACGAGGGCATCCTGCCCTGGGCGTTGCGCAACCCGGTTGCCATCGTGTTCGACGAATACGACGCCGGCCGCGCCGACGTGATGTTCGTGATCCAGCGGGTGCTGGAGCATGACGGCAAGCTGACCCTGCTGGACCAGAACGAGATCATCACTCCGAACCCGTTCTTCCGCCTGTTCGCGACCGCCAACACCGTTGGCCTGGGCGACACCACCGGGCTCTATCACGGCACCCAGCAGATCAACCAGGCGCAGATGGACCGCTGGTCGCTGGTCTCGACCCTGAACTACCTGAGCCACGACGCCGAAAGCGCCATCGTTCTGTCCAAGGCACCGCATTACAACACCGAGAAGGGCCGCAAGACCATCAGCCAGATGGTGACCGTGGCCGACCTCACCCGCACCGCCTTCATGAACGGCGACCTGTCGACCGTGATGTCGCCGCGCACGGTGATCAACTGGGCCCAGAACGCCGAGATCTTCCGCGATGTGGGCTATGCCTTCCGCCTGTCGTTCCTGAACAAATGCGACGAGCTGGAGCGCCAGACCGTGGCCGAGTTCTACCAGCGCTGCTTTGACGAAGAGCTGCCGGAGAGCGCCGCGAGCGTTTCGCTGGGGTAACAGCAATGTGCCGCCCGGCCGAAAGGCCGGGCAGTGCCCGTCCGCCCCCATGGGCGGGCACTTCGTTTCCCGCCCGCGGCCGGGCACCGCCCTCTGAAGTAATCGAAGAAGGCTGGACAAAGGCTGCACTTGGCGGAATGCTTCGACCAAGGACACCTTGCGACCATGAAAAAGCCCAACGACAACCCCGCCGATCCGTTCAAGAAGGCGCTGGCCGAAGCCACCAAGGTTATGGCCGACGACCCGGAACTGTCGGTGAGTTATACCGTCGACCCCTCGGGGCTGTCGGGCGACTCGATGCGGCTGCCGCAGGTCTCCCGCCGGATGAGCCGCGAGGAGGTGCTGCTGGCCCGCGGCACCGCGGATGCGCTGGCGCTGCGCCACAAGTTCCACGACGACGCCACCCACGCAAAGTATGTGCCGCAGGGCGAAATGGCCCGCGACCTCTATGAGGCGATGGAAACCGCCCGCTGCGAGGCGATGGGCGCGCGCCACATGCCCGGCACCGCCTCGAACATCGACGTGAAAATCCGCAATGAGTCGATCCGGCGCGGCTATGACCAGATGAAATCCTCCTCCGAGGCGCCGCTGGCCGCTTCGGCCGGCTATCTGATCCGCCACCTGGCCACCGGCCGCGAGCTGCCGGAAGGCGCTGCCAACATCATGGAGCTGTGGCGCGGCTTCATCGAATCCCAGGCCGGCGGCACGCTGGAGAACCTGGATGAGACCATTGCCGACCAGGCTGCATTCGCCAAGCTGGCGCGGCAGGTGATCTCTGACCTTGGCTACGGCGACCAGCTGGGCGATGACCCGGATGAGCTGGACGACGAGGCAAACGACGAGGCCGAGGACAACGCCGAAGAGCAAGACGATCCGGACAGCACCGGACAGGACGACTCCGAGGAGGAGCAGGCCGACGCCTCCCCTGAACAGAGCCAGGAGCAGCAGCAGGACGAAAGCCAGGCCCAGGTCTCGATGGACGAAATGGCTGACGAGGAGCTGGCCGAGGACACCGAGATGCCCGACGGCGAGGCCCCGCTGGAGCCGCCGGCGCCGCCGCCGGCCTCCGAGGCCGATCCGGACTACAAGGTGTTTCTGGATACCCACGACGAGGAAATCGCCGCCGAGGAGCTGGCCGAGCCTGCCGAGCTGGAGCGCCTGCGCGCCTACCTCGACCAGCAGCTGGAGCCCCTGAAGGGCGCGGTGTCGCGGCTGGCCAACAAACTGCAGCGCCGCCTGCAGGCGCAGCAGAACCGCTCCTGGGAGTTTGACCGCGAGGAAGGCATCCTGGATGCCGGGCGCCTCGCCCGCGTGGTGGCCAACCCGACCACGCCGCTCTCGTTCAAGGTCGAAAAGGACACCGAGTTCCGCGACACCGTGGTGACACTGCTTCTGGACAACTCCGGCTCGATGCGCGGCCGCCCGATCTCCATCGCGGCGATCTGCGCCGACGTTCTGGCCCGCACCCTGGAGCGCTGCAACGTGAAGGTCGAAATCCTCGGCTTCACCACCCGCGCCTGGAAGGGTGGCCTGGCCCGCGAGGCCTGGCTGAACGAGGGCCGCCCGCAGCAGCCCGGCCGCCTCAACGACCTGCGCCACATCATCTACAAGGGCGCGGATGCCCCGATGCGCCGCACCCGCACCAACCTGGGTCTGATGATGAAAGAGGGCCTCTTGAAGGAAAACATCGACGGCGAGGCGCTGGAATGGGCCCACCGCCGGATGATGCATCGTCACGAGGCGCGCAAGATCCTGATGGTGATCTCCGACGGTGCTCCGGTCGATGATTCGACACTGTCGGTGAACCCTGCGAGCTATCTGGAGAAACACCTGCGCGACGTGATCGCCATGGTGGAGAAGAAAAAGCAGGTGGAGCTTCTGGCGATCGGTATCGGCCACGACGTGACCCGCTACTACGAGCGTGCGGTGACGATTACAGACGTGGAGCAGCTGGCCGGCGCGATGACAGAGCAATTGGCCGCCCTTTTCGATAGCGACCCGCGCGCCCGCGCCCGGGTCATGGGCATCAAGCGCGCCAGCTGACGCCTCCCCGCGCTGCAGCAGCGGGCATCTCCCGCGTCTGCGGCCTGCATCTTG
>NZ_JBQKUH010000025.1:0-60872 GCF_054968485.1 Leisingera sp. G5_S3_59_S7 | reverse complement strand
CTCCGTCGGCCTTCTGCGTCTGCAAGCGGCCAAGCAGGCTCTGGATCCGGCCCAAGGCCTCCTTGGTTCGCACCGCCTTTTCCTGGCTGGCCCCGCCTTCGATATGCGCGCAATGCTCATAAGACAGATGGCGCTGGGACAGTATCTTTTGTGACTGGCACAGCGCGGTTTCAATCAGATCCACATCTTCAACCGTCAGGTCAAAGTTCGGGTTCGGGCGGGTCATCGGAACACTCCTGGTATGTCCATTGGGCCTAAGATTTCGGCCACCCTGCCCCGGATTGCCACGCATGGCAACATTTTTTTCTGTTATTTTTCAATCGCTTAACAGTATACACATATGTGCCATCGCATGCACAGGCACACAATCCGATTTTCCGTCGTGAATACAATCACGTGCAAAGCCGCCTTGACTTGCACCGGCTTTGACCGCAAAACGCGCGGACGAAACACATACCCGCAACCGGGCGTTCTGTGGGCGCCAAACCGACGAGGAGCAGCCAGCCAATGGCCCAAATCTCTCTCACCTTCCCCGATGGCAATGCACGATCCTACGACGCAGGCGTAACCCCTGCGCAGGTGGCCGCTGACATCTCGACCTCGCTGGCCAAAAAGGCCATCTCCGCCACCGTCAACGATCAGCACTGGGATCTGCAGTGGCCGATCGACGGCGACGCCACCATCGCCATCCACACCATGAAGGACGAGGCGCAGGCCAACGAGCTGATCCGCCACGACCTGGCGCACGTCATGGCGCGCGCTGTGCAGGAAATCTGGCCCGACACCAAGGTCACCATCGGCCCGGTGATCGAAAACGGCTGGTACTACGACTTCGACCGTGCGGAACCCTTCACCCCGGAGGATCTCGGCGCCATCGAGAAGAAGATGAAGGAAATCATCAACAAGCGTGATGAGGTCCGCACCGAGGTGTGGGAGCGCGACCGCGCGATCCAGCATTACACCGACAATAATGAGCCCTATAAGGTCGAGCTGATCGAGAGCATCCCGGGCGATGAGCCGCTGCGCATGTACTGGCACGGCGACTGGCAGGACCTGTGCCGCGGCCCGCACCTGCAGCACACCGGCCAGCTGCCGGGCGATGCGTTCAAGCTGATGAGCATCGCGGGCGCCTACTGGCGCGGCGACAGCTCCCGCGCCATGCTGCAGCGGATCTACGGCGTCGCCTTCACCGGCAAGGAAAAGCTGAAGGCGCATCTTCACATGCTGGAGGAGGCCGCCAAGCGCGACCACCGCAAGCTGGGCCGTGAGATGGACCTGTTCCACATGCAGGAAGAAGCCCCGGGCCAGATCTTCTGGCATCCGAACGGCTGGACCGTCTACACCCAGCTGCAGGACTATATGCGCCGCCAGCAGCGCAAGGGCGGCTATGTCGAGGTGAACACCCCGCAGGTGGTCGACCGCAAGCTGTGGGAACGCTCGGGCCACTGGGACAAATACCAGGAGAACATGTTCATCGTCGAGGTTGACGAGGAGCACGCCCGCGAAAAGGCGGTGAACGCACTGAAGCCGATGAACTGCCCCTGCCACGTGGAGATCTTCAAGCAGGGCCTGAAGTCCTACCGCGACCTGCCGCTGCGCATGGCCGAATTCGGCTCCTGCAACCGCTATGAGCCCTCGGGCGCGCTGCACGGCATTATGCGGGTGCGCGGCTTCACCCAGGATGACGCGCATATCTTCTGCTCGGAAGATCAGATCGAGTCCGAGACCGCCACCTTCATCGAATTCTTGTCGACCATCTACAAGGACCTCGGCTTCGAGAAGTTCTCGGTCAAATTCTCCGACCGCCCGGACACCCGCGCCGGTTCCGATGAGGTCTGGGACAAGGCCGAGGCCGCGCTGCTGTCCGCCACCCGCGCCGCTGGAATCGAGCCGGAACTGAACCCGGGCGAAGGCGCCTTCTACGGCCCCAAGCTGGAGTTTGTACTGACCGACGCCATCGGCCGCGACTGGCAGTGCGGCACCCATCAGGTGGACTTTGTGCTGCCGGAGCGCCTGGACGCCACCTATATCGGTGCTGACGGCGCCAAGCACCGCCCGGTCATGCTGCACCGCGCCACCCTGGGCTCTTTTGAGCGTTTCATCGGCATCCTGATCGAGGAACACGCCGGCAAGCTGCCGTTCTGGCTGGCGCCGCGCCAGGTGGTGGTCGCCTCGATCACCTCGGAGGCGGATGACTACGTGATGGAGGTTGTTGCCGAACTGCAAAAGGCCGGCGTGCGCGCCGAGGCCGATATCCGCAACGAGAAGATCAACTACAAGGTCCGCGAACATTCGGTGGGCAAGGTTCCGGTCATTCTCGCCGTCGGCCATCGCGAAGTGGAGGAGCGCACCGTCTCCGTCCGCCGCCTGGGTGAAAAGCAGACCAAGGTCGAGAGCCTCGAAAATGTTACAAAGGCGCTGGCGGCGGAAGCCACCCCGCCGGATCTTCTGTAACAATTCCCCCTATTTTTAACGCAAGCGGCCCCCACTCGGGGGCCGCTTTGTTTCAACCGACATTAAAACGCCTTTAAAGCAAACGGTTAAGTCACTTTCACACACCCCTTCGGGTCACATGCTCTGACGCGGATGTGAGACACGGCCTCGTGACTTAAACTCCGGAAAACCTCGGGTTAGTGTTTCCGTGTCATCACGACACCGCATGTAGAACCGAAAGGAATTCACGAGATGTCGAACACCGCAAAATCCCTGGCCGTTGCGGGTGCCGTAGCCGCCGCTCTGACCGCAGCTTCCACCATCCCCGCCGCCGCCGGCACCAAGGAAAAGTGCTATGGCGTATCGCTGGCAGGCCAGAACGACTGCGCCGCAGGCCCCGGCACCACTTGCGCAGGCACCTCGACCGTCGATTACCAAGGCAACGCCTGGACCCTGGTTGACGCAGGCACCTGCGAAGGCATGGAGCTGCCGGCCATGGCAGACGGCACTGAGCGCAACGGCTCGCTGGAGCCGCTGGAGCGCGACCTGCCGGCATAATCGCCGCTGAAGTTCAGGGGCGGGAGCGCAAACTCCCGCCCCGGCTGCCCCCGTTAACAGGACCCGCCATGCTTGACGCCGCTGCCCATGACAAACTGCCCGCCGCCCCCGGCGTGGGCTACAAGCCGCAGCACTTTGCCCGGATCACCACCGATGCCGGCGCGGTCAAATGGCTGGAAATCCACGCGGAGAACTACATGGGCGACGGCGGCCGCCCGCTGGCGCAGCTGCGCCACCTGGCGGAACGCTTTGCCATGTCGGTGCACGGCGTTGGCCTCTCTATCGGCGGCGTAGGGCCGCTGGATGCAGACCACCTCGCCCGGCTCAAGCATTTGATTGGCTGGCTGAACCCGGCCAGCTTCTCCGAACATCTGGCCTGGTCCACCCACGACAGCCATTTCTATAACGACCTGCTGCCGCTGCCCTACACGGATGCCAGCCTGCAGCGGATCTGCGATCACATCGACGAGGTGCAAGAGACCATCGGGCGGCGGATGCTGCTGGAAAACCCCTCCAGTTACCTCGCCTTTGCAGAAAGCACCTGGTCCGAGCCGGACTTCCTGGCGGAAATCTCCCGCCGCACAGGCTGCGGGCTGCTCCTGGACGTGAACAATGTCTTTGTCTCCGCCACCAACCTCGATTTCTCGCCGCAGGGCTACATCGACGCCTTCCCGCTGGACAAGGTCGGCGAAATCCACCTTGGCGGCCATGACGAGGATGAGGACGGCCAGGGCCGCCCGCTGCTGATCGACAGCCACGGGCGCGCCATTGTGGACCCGGTCTGGGCGCTCTTGGACTATACGCTGGTCAAATCCGGCCCCAAGCCGGTGCTGATCGAATGGGACAACGACGTGCCGGACTGGCCGGTGCTGGAGGCCGAGGCCGCCCGCGCCGCAAAAGCGCTGGAGCGCATCCCGGCATGAGTGTGACCCAGGCAGACTTCACCCGCGCCATGATGGATGCGGGCCAGCCGGTGCCGGACGGCCTCACCGATCATCTGGGCGCGCCTGCGGGCCACCGGTTCAGCGTCTACCGCAACAATGTCGCGGTCTCGCTGACCGAGGCGATGCACAGCGCCTTTCCGGTGATTGCCAAGCTCCTGGGCAAGCAGAACATGGACGGGCTGGCGGGCCTCTACCTGCGCCAGCACCCGCCTTCTTCGCCGCTGATGATGTTCTATGGCGGGCACTTCCCGGCCTTCCTGGAAGGGATGGAGCAACTCAAGCACTTGGGCTACCTCGGCGACGTGGCCCGGCTGGAGCTGGCCTTGCGCCGCGCCTACCACGCCGCCGATGCTGCCCCCATCGCACCGGAGGCGCTCGGCGCGCTGGCGCCCGATACGCTGCTGAACACCCGGCTGGAACTGGCGCCAGCTGTGCAGGTGCTGCGCTCTCCCTGGCCCATTCACGCCATCTGGCGCTACAACACCGAAGACGGCGCGCCCAAGCCTGAACCGCAAGCCCAGGACGTGCTGATCACACGCCCCGAATTCGACCCCATCCCCCAGATCCTGCCGCCCGCCGGCGCGGTCTGGATCAGCGCCCTGATGGCGGGCGCAACCATCGGCGAAGCGACGGAACACGCCGCCGCCGAAGACGAAGCATTCGACCTCGGCGCTACGCTGGCCCTGCTGTTGCAGGGCGGCGCGGTAACCGGTCTGGACAGCAAAGGGTAAGACCATGCACGCACTTGTCTCCACGTACTATTCCATCACCAGCAAGGCCGACAGAACGTCGGACTTCCTGGTCCCGACCCTGGCACGGCTGGTTTTCGCGGCCGTCCTCCTGGTCTATTACTGGAACTCCGCCGGGCTGAAGATCGACGGTTCTATCTTCACGCCTTCGGCCGGCGCTTTCGGGCAGATCTTCCCCAAGGCGGCTGAGGAGGTCCTCTATGACGTCTCCCAGATGAATATCTTCCAGCGGCTGGTGATCTTTGCCGGCACCGTCGCTGAATATGTGCTGCCCGCGCTGATCCTGATCGGTCTTCTGACCCGCCTGGCCGCGCTTGGCACCATCGGATTCATCTGGGTGCAGACCCTGGTCGATGTCACCGGCCACGGCGTCAAGCTTGGCAGCCTGTTCGACAACAGCATCGGCCTGATCGACCAGCGTGTGATGTGGACCTTCCTGCTGCTTGTGCTGGTGGTCAAGGGCGCAGGCCCGCTGTCCCTCGACGCGCTGCTGCGGCGGGTGGCCAAACCGGCCGCTGCCTGACCTGCCCTGCCAGGCAAAGAACAAGGCGCCCTGCCCCGGCAGCGGCGCCATTTTCCGTCCCTTGGCAGGCGTCAGAAATGCGCCTTGGGCTCGTCCGGCTGACCCGCGGCCAGCGCCATCAGCCCGGCAGTGACGGCAAAGCTGATCGGGAAGATGGTAAAGACATTAAAGCCGAACCCCCCATACATGCCAGCGGCCGAGCCCAGCAGCAGCACGCCGCCCCACAGGGCCCGCGCCCGCGCCATTGCACCGCCGGCAATCGCCAGCAGCGGCGACAGCACTGCCAGCAGCCGCAGCTGCTGCACATTGCCGACCTGTTCCGCCAGCCCCTCAACCTCGCCGAAATGCTCAACCGCTGCGGTGTAGCCGTAACCGAAAAAACCCACGATCATGCCGAAAATTCCGGCGACAATCCCCAGAACCAGGGCTGCATTGCGCATCTTTATTCTCCCAAAACCTGCCGTACCGACATAGTCAGCCGGTCAAGCAGCACCAAGGGCGGCCCGCGTGTTCTGATCCCAACCAAGGAATAATTCCCCGTCGCGCTCGATCAGCGGCCGCTTCATCAGCGCCGGATGCGTCCGCAGCAGGGCCAGCGGTTCACCGCCCCGCTCCGCCTCGCTGAGCCCGCGCCAGGTGGTTGACCGCGTATTCACCAGCTTGGCACCGAATTCAGCATAGGCCGCCTCCAGCAAGCCGTCCGGCATTCCATCCGCGCGGATATCGACCAAACTGGAATCCGGCAATTGTTTCAAAGCCTTGCGGCAGGTATCGCAGTTTTTAAGCCCGTAGATTTTCATGCTTCCCCCTATGTCCCGCAAAGCGGCGAACACAATTTATGGTAGAATTCACCAGTTTCTCTTGATTTTCATGCATCCCGTGCAACACTCAAGGTTGTCCGGCCTCGCCTTGCAGAACGACCCAAGGAACCGGCCGGATGCCCTGGGCAGCCCCCAAGGCAGAGTGCAAAGTAGAAGGAGACACGGGAAATGCCAAGCGGCACCGTGAAGTGGTTTAACACCACCAAGGGGTATGGGTTTATTGAACCCGATGAAGGCGGCAAGGATGTGTTCGTGCACATTTCAGCGGTGGAGCGGTCGGGCATGACCGGCCTCGCCGACAATATGAAAGTCGGCTACGAGCTGTCCGAAGGCCGCGACGGCCGGAAAATGGCTGCAGAGCTTAAAGCGCTTTGATCAATTGATTACGCACTGCGCCCGGACTTGGGCTGGGCGCAGGCACTGACGGGCCGGGGATATTGCCCCTGTCACGCCCGCCGCAGATATTCGACCATCAGGCAGGCCGGATCGCTGTCCCGCAGGACCGTCTCACCGGCCTTGATCCAATTGTGCGGATCGAACTCCGGGAAAAAGGCATCCGCCTCTGCAATGGTCAAATCCACCTCGGTGATCAGCAGCCGGTCCGCCATGCCCAGCATCCCGCGGTAGATCCCCTCACCGCCAATGCCGTAGACGCGCCGGTACCCCTGCGCATGGGCCTCTTCCACCGCCGCTTCGATTGACGGCAGCACAATATCTGCCGCCTCGGGGTTCGAGGACACCACCAAGTTCAGCCGGTTCTTCAAGGGTTTCACCGGCAGGCTGTCCCAGGTGTTGCGGCCCATGATGATGGCGCCGCCCAGGGTCTCGCGCTGAAACGCCTTCAAATCCTCCGGCGCAAACCAGGGGATATCATTGTCCTTGCCGATGGCCCCGTTGCGCGCCCGCGCAGCGATCAGGGTAATCATGGATGTTTTCCTTTGAAATCAGACCGCAACCGGCGCTTTGATGCCCGGATCCGGGTCATAGTTCAGGATCTCGAAATCCTCGTACTTGAACTCGAAGATCGAGCTGACCTGCCGCTTGATCCGCAGCTGCGGCAGCGGCTTGGGGCTGCGCGACAGCTGCAGCTTCACCTGCTCCACATGGTTGGAATAGATATGCGCATCGCCCATCGTATGCACGAAATCCCCCGCCTCGTATCCGGTTACATGCGCCAGCATGGCCAGCAGCAGCGCATAAGAGGCGATGTTGAACGGCACGCCCAGAAACATGTCGGCGGACCGCTGGTACAGCTGCAAATGCATCTTGCCGCCCGCAACCCGCACCTGCCACAGCGTGTGGCACGGCGGCAGCGCCATGTCCGGCACGTCCGCCGGGTTCCAGGCCGAAACGATCAGGCGGCGGCTGTCGGGGCTCTTGCGGATCATCTCCACCAGATCCGCGATCTGATCGACACTGCCCGCCCGGTACAGCGGCTCATCCCCGGTGGTGCCTTCGGCCAGCTTCAGCTTGGGAAAGCGGCGCCACTGGTGGCCGTAAACCGGACCCAGATCGCCGTTCTCATCGGCCCATTCGTCCCAGATCGAAACGCCGTTTTCCTTCAGGTAACGGATGTTGGTGTCCCCCGACAGGAACCACAGCAACTCATGGATGATCGACCGCAGATGCAGCTTCTTGGTGGTGACCAGCGGAAACCCGTCGGCCAGGCTGTAGCGCGCCTGCATCCCGAAACAGCTCAGCGTGCCGGTGCCGGTGCGGTCGTCCGACGGTACGCCATTGTCCAGAATATGGCGCAGCTGATCCAGATAATGCTGCATGGAGCCCCCCCTGGCTTTGCCCTGAATGTCACGTCCCGGAATACCCCCTGCACCGCCAGCCGCCAAGAGCAAAAATCACCTTTGCGCCTGCCCCGCAGCACAAGATATGCTCAGACCGACCCCAAAAAGACCTATATACAGGTAGCGCATCCGCCACGGTTGCGCCGGAAACAGAAGTGTTCAATTGACTTTGCCACGGCCGCGCCCGATGGTGGCGCAAAACGATAAAGATATTGAGGTAAAGGCAGATGAGGCGCTTTTGGCTAGGGATCGCGGCGGCGTCCGCGCTGTCCGCGTGCGGCGGGGGCAACCCGTTTACCACCGGGACAGATGATCCGGATGACGTCACCGGCACGATCCCGGAAGCTGTTGCAAACGATCTCGACAGCGTCAGCTACAATCCCGCAAGCCAGACCCTGACCGTGACTGGCGTCAGCTTGGACGAAACGCCCTTCTCCGCCACCTACGTGCGCAAGCCGTCACTGGACCGCAACGGCTACGAGGCCTACACGGTTCAGGATTCTTCGCTCGACCGCCACTCCACCGCCTATGCGCGCGAGATCGAGGGCGGGTATGCTGTTGTTGTCGCAACGGGCGGTCAGTTCGGCTATTATTTCGCCGGCGCCAACTACGGCCGCAGCGGCGCTTATTCCGCGCCCGTCACAGATCAGCCCTCCGGCGGTCTCGTCAGCTACGCAGGGTCCTACGTCGGCCTTTTGAATACCGCCGGCAGCGGCGAGGACCTGCTGCCCGTGACGCCCGGCACTCCAACCGACGTGCTGCCGTCGCAAGCCGCCGAAATCACTGGCGATGTTCTGGTCAACGCAGACTTCACCGACAATGTGGTCAATGGCCTGATCTACAACCGCGCCGTCAGGGATGACGGATCAGTGTCGCCGACAAATCTGGAACTGGCGCCGACTGCCATTGCTTCGGACGGCACGTTCTCCGGTTCGGCAACGATCGGGCAGCAATCTGTCGGCGAATATGGCGGTGTGTTCTCCGGAACGAATGCCGCGTCGGTCGCCGGCGGTGTCCACGCCACCGGCCATATCACCGAATACGGTTCGGATATCGAGGAATACGGCGTCTTTGTGCTTGGCCAATGCGGGGGCGCCAGCAGCGACCCGCTTTGCGACCAGCCGACGCCTTAAATCATGCGGAAGGCAGCCGCCGCCGCGCTGCTGGGACTGGGGCTGTGTTCTGCGCAGCCCCAAGCGCAGGAAACCGGACGGCAACAGGCTCACCTGTCGCTCCAGCAGGGACATATTCTGGCGGTGCACGCCTTGAATTCCGGCAACCCGCAGCTGGCGCTGCGGCTGTCGGACGCGCTGCTGCAGGCCGACCGCAAGAACCACCTGGCCTGGCATCTTCAGGCCGCCGCCTATGCCCAGGCCGGCCAGCCCGCCAGGGGCCGCAAATCCGCCGCCCGCGCCTTCCGCTTTGCCCCCGACGACGCCACCAAGTACCAGATGGCCCAGCTTGCCTCGCGGCTGGCCTTTCAGGGCGGCAGCCCGGTGCTGTCGCAGTACTGGCTGCGCCGCACGGCCGTTTACGCGCCCGACAGCAAAGCCGAAGAGCTGATCGCCAAGGACTATCAGGCGCTGCGCCGCATCAGCCCCTGGACCTTCCGGCTGAGCGGCGGGCTGAAGCCATCGAACAACGTGAACAACGGCTCTGACGCCGCGACGCAGGAAATCGACGGGCTGTCCTCGCATGAAAACAGGTTCGGGCCGCGGGCGATTGCGCTGTCCGGCCTCACCGGCACCCTTGATGCCGGCATAACCCGCCGCCTGCGCCAGAGCGACACCAGCCTGACCACGCTCAGCGGACGCCTTTACGTGCAGCGCGTGGCCCTGTCCTCCAGCGCCAAGGCAAAGGCGGCAGACCTTGCAGCCCGCACCATGACCACAGCACCGCGGAACTCGGAATTCGGATCCACCTACGGCGAGATCACCCTCAGCCACGCCTTCGCCGCCGGGCCTGCAGACAAGGGCGGCAACGCCCGGATCGCCCTCACTGCCGCCACCTCCTGGTACGGCGGGCAGCGAAACTACAATCTTGCAAAACTGTCTGCCGCCCGCAGCTGGGCCCTCTCGCCCCGCAGCCGCCTCACCCTCAACGGCAGCGCCGAGCACCGGCTGGATCCGCGCCTGAAAAGCCTGGAAGCCGATGTCTTCGGCCTTGGGGCGTCGCTGTCGCGCAAGCTCGAAAACGGCGACAGCCTCAGCTTCACCCTCGGCCTGCGCGACACCCGGGCAAACAGCGTGAACTCCAGCGGCCATACCGCCACCGTTCACGTCGGCTATGCCTTCGGGCAGCTGGTCGGCCCTGCCAGGATCAGCACCGGCCTGATTTTGGGAACCGCGGATTACCCCGACCACACCTTCTTTGACGGCAGCGACTGGCAGCCCATCCCGGGCGGCCGCCAGGACCATTCCGTCTATGCCGATCTGAACCTGTTCTTCGAAGACTACGACTATGCAGGCTTTGCGCCGATGCTGCGGGTCCGGGCCGGCAAGCGCAGCTCCAACCACAGCCGCTTTGACAGTTCGGAATTCTCCGTCTCGCTGGGGATCGAGTCAAAATTCTAAGACCGCCCCGGCGCTTTTGCTGGCCTTCGCGCCGTGGCCCGCTAAAGTCCCTGACAGCGATAACAGGAGACCCCCATGCCCCTCAAATACCTGCACACCATGGTCCGGGTGAAGGATCTGGAGAAATCCATGGCTTTCTATGAACTGCTGGGCCTCAAGGAGACCCGCCGCTGGGAAAACGAACAGGGCCGCTTCACCCTGATCTTCATGGCACCGCCGGGCCAGGAGGAAACCCCGCTGGAGCTGACCTACAACTGGGATGGCGACGACGCGCTGCCCGATGACAGCCGCCATTTCGGCCATCTCGCCTATGGGGTGGACGATATCTATGCCACTTGCCAGCACCTGATGGACAATGGCGTCACTATCAACCGGCCGCCGCGCGACGGGCATATGGCCTTTGTGCGCTCGCCCGACAATGTGTCGATCGAGCTGCTGCAGAACGGCGACTCGCTGGCCCCGGCGGAACCTTGGGCGAGCATGGAAAACACCGGCCACTGGTAAGAGCCGGCAGGCCGCGGGGCCCGGCAGGGCCCCGGGTGCGGCCTGTGTTTTGGATCGGCTTAAAAGAAATCAGCCCTCCGGCTTGCACCGGAGGGCGATCAGGCGGCTTCGCACGCCGCGCTTCTGTCCGGACCGTCACGCCCGGCGGTTCTGGTATCCGAACGTCAGCGTCACTTGCGTGCGCTTTCCTGCGATGCAGGGGCTGCCGCCATCGGGACCGTCATCGTCCTCCTCTTCTCCATCATCAAGCAGGGCCGCCTGCATATCCTCCAGATCGGCGCTGTGCAGAAAGCCCGCGCCGCTCAGCGGATGGGTGAACTGGAACATTACCGCCGCCTCCCTATGCCGATTGCTGCTGATTGAAGCCCGGCAGCCCGCTGCGGCGCAACTGACCCAGGCAGCGCATGATCTCATCCTTGGTCCGCAGGCGCTGGCGCTTCAGCCCTTGCAGCATCATGCTGCACGGCGACGGGCGTTTCAGCTCCTTGGCGATTTTCGCCTTCAGCGACTGATGTTTCAGGCGCAGCTTCGCCAGCCTCACCTGCAGCGAGAAAACCTTTACCCGTGGACTGTTGTTCATCAATTGCCTCCTTTTTCCTGTGTCAGGCGGCGCGGCAAGCCGCGGCCTCACAGTCAAGATGGGCAGGCATTGCATTTTAAGAACCCAATACTATTGTCCTTTAAGATAGGTTTTTCCTATATCTTGCGAGGAGAGCCACAGATGCCGGAAATCACCCTGCGCCAGCTCCGCTATTTCGCCGTCCTCAGCAACGCCTTGCAGTACCGCAGCGCGGCCCGGCAGCTGGGGATCAGCCAGCCCTCCCTCAGCCTGCAGATCGCCGCCCTGGAGAAAGTCCTGGATACCCGGCTGATCGAACGGCGGCGCAACGGCCTGATCCTGACCCCGGCAGGGCGCGACACCGCGGCCCAGGCCGAAAGGATCCTGCAGGACGTGGAACGGCTCAGCCAGACCGCCGGCGCCTCCGGCGATGCGCTGGAGGGCACCCTGCGGCTGGGGTCTTCGCCGACAATCGGCCCCTACCTGCTGCCGCGGGTGCTGCGGCGGCTGCATCAGTCTTTTCCGGACCTCAAGCTGGTCATCCGCGACGCCCCCCCGCGCGAGCTGACCGAGGATCTGCTGGCGGGCCGGCACGATCTGATCCTGACCCAGCTGCCGGTGCCGCGCGATGACATCCGCCACACCTTCCTGTTCCGGGAGCCGCTGAGCCTGGCCGTGGCCCGGGATCATCCCCTGGCCGGCCGGAGCCGGGTGAAGACCGCAGATCTGGACGGGGAGAACCTGCTCAGCCTCAACCCGTCTTACACGCTGAGCCGCCAGGTATCACAGCTCTGCGCGGCATCAGGGGCGAACCTGCGCGAGGATTTCGAAGGCACCAGCCTCGATGCGCTCCGCCAGATGGTATCGCTCGGAATGGGCGCAACCCTGCTGCCTGCGCTTTATGTCGAGTCCGAGGTGAAACGCGGCGAAGGCGATGTCGCCGTGGTTCCCATGCAACCGCTGCTTTACCGGCAGGCAGGCCTCGCCTGGCGCCGCAGCAGCGGCAGCCCGCCTGCCTTCCTGAAGCTTGCAGATTTCATCCGCAGCGTCATCGAACAGGAGTTTGCCAATCAGGTGATTTTGTGAGGCAGAGGGGCACCGCCGCCGGGCTGCCCTTAGCCAGTCTCAGTCTGCTGCCCCCTTGGGCATGGGGAACCGGGCGGAACCCGGCACGCTGCCGACCCGTCCGGGCGTTGCAAGCGCGGCAGCCGGTGCTGCGCAAGCGTCAGCAGTTGCGTGACGCCGCACAATGCAAATGGCCCCGCACAGCGCAAATGACCCCGCATAACGCAAAAAACCGGCACAGCGCCTGTCCGGTGCTGTCCGTGCCTGGCGGTGCAATGACCCGCCTTCCGGTTTTCTGAAAAACACAAACCTATAACAATTTCCCGCTCCCGCGGGACCAGCCGCCCCGGGACAAAATCCTCTCGCGGCAGCAAGGGCGGTCACTTCTGCAACCTTCAGCCGTGGCCCCGTGCGGGTCCCGGCGCTTTGCCCTTCAATACAGCCGGAGCACGGTTTCCCCTCATGCCCCGATTTGGCCTGCCGGTGCTTTGCCGGCGTTTTGCGGCCCGTTGCCCGCCGGAACCCTCTCCCGGCCAGCGCCTTAGTAGATATAGCGGATCTGATCCGACCAGTAGCGCTCCACCCGCTTGAGCGAGGCGGTGATATCCTCAATCCCCTGCGAGGAGATCACGTTCTTGCCCTCCAGCCCCTCGGCATGGCGGGAGAACAGCGCCGACACGATATCGCGGATCTCGCGGCCGCGCGGGGTCAGCCGCACCCGCACCGAGCGGCGGTCGATTTCACAGCGCTGGTGGTGCATATAACCCATCTCGACCAGCTTCTTCAGGTTGTAGCTGACATTGCTGCCCTGATAGTAACCGCGGGTCTTCAATTCCCCGGCAGTCACCTCGTTGTCACCGATGTTGAACAGCAAAAGCGCCTGAACCGCGTTGATTTCCAGCACGCCAACGCGTTCAAACTCGTCCTTGATGACATCCAGCAGCAGACGGTGGAGACGCTCGACAAGGGCCAGCGCCTCCAGGTAGCCAGTCATGAAACCTTTCCGGTCTGTCTGGCCAATTGGCATTTCCATACTCATTCGCATCTCCGACTCGAATTTGCTTCTAAGACAAGATGCCAACAATTCCCGAAAAATCGGTTAAGCCGGTATTTTATTATTTTTGGTAGGTTTGCGCTATGTCCGCGACCAGTGCGCGGAACCGCTCTTGCGGCTCCGCCTGGCCGGTCACCCACTGGTACAGATCCTGGTCGTTTTCGTGCAGCAGCTGGTCATAAAGATCCAGCTGCGCAGCGTCCATCTGCTCCAGATTCGCGGCTGCAAAGGCCGACAGCAGAATATCCATTTCCTTGATACCCCGGCGCATAGAGCGCATCTGCAGCCGCTTCAGGCGGATGGTCCGGTCTTCCTGCATCCTGGTCTCAGGCGACTTCTGTGGTCTGGCCGTCATTGACCTGCAGCAGGGTCCGCAGCTTCTTCTCCAGCCGTGCAGCCCGCTCCGCATTCTGGCGCATTTCGCTGCGCAGATCACGCAACTCGTTCAGAACGCTTGTGAAATCGCCTGCTTCCAGCTCAAGCGGCGCCGGTTCCGACATGCCTTCGCCTTCGCCGGTCAGCAGCCAGGACATCGACACGTTCAACACGCCGGCCAGCATCGTCAGCTTGTTGGCGCGCGGCTCCGCCAGGTCGCGTTCCCAGGCGCTGAGCGTGGACTTCTTGATCCCAAGCCGGCGCGCGAGCTGGCCCTGGGTCATCCCGGCAGCTTCCCGTGCAGCCGCCACGCGGTCGCCAAATGTCGCTGCGTCCGGGCCGTACCAGTCTGTAGTCTGCTCCGTCATTGCCAGTTCTCCTAATCCAGTTTGAACGCGGCTTGATCGCCGTTAAGCCGCACCCTATGACAGTTGCGAGCAACATACAAACCGAGGCCGCAGACCATGTCTTTCCTGTCCGAGACCTTATCCCGCGTCAAACCGTCACCGACCATCGCAATGACGGCCAAGGCCGCCGAACTGAAGGCTGCCGGACGCGACGTCATCGGCCTCAGCGCCGGCGAGCCGGACTTTGACACGCCGCAAAACATCAAGGACGCGGCCGTCGCCGCTATCGCCGCGGGCAAGACCAAATACACCGCCCCCGACGGCATTCCGGAGCTGAAGCAGGCGGTCTGCGCCAAAATGAAGCGCGACCACGGGCTCGACTACACCCCGGCCCAGGTTTCCGTCGGCACCGGCGGCAAGCAGACGCTGTACAATGCGCTGATGGCCACCCTGAACGAAGGCGACGAGGTGGTGATTCCCGCGCCTTACTGGGTCTCCTACCCCGACATGGTGCTGCTGGCCGGCGGCACGCCGGTGATTGCCGAAACATCACTGCAGACCAATTTCAAACTGACCGCCGATCAGCTGGAAGCGGCAATCACCCCGAACACCAAATGGTTCATCTTCAACTCCCCCTCCAACCCAACCGGCGCGGGCTACAGCCGGGCGGAACTGAAGGAGCTGACAGACGTTCTGATGCGCCACCCGCATGTCTGGGTGATGACCGACGACATGTATGAACACCTCGCCTACGACGGGTTTGAGTTCTGCACGCCGGCCCAGGTGGAGCCGCGGCTTTATGACCGCACCCTGACCTGCAATGGCGTCTCCAAGGCCTATGCGATGACCGGCTGGCGCATCGGCTATGCCGCAGGCCCGGAGAAACTGATCGCAGCGATGCGCAAGGTGCAGTCGCAGTCCACCTCCAACCCCTGTTCGGTCAGCCAATGGGCCGCGGTGGAGGCGCTCGATGGCACCCAGGACTTCCTGGCCCCGAACAATGAGATGTTCGTCCGCCGCCGCGATCTGGTGGTCTCGATGCTGAATGACATCGACGGCATCTCCTGCCCCACGCCGGAGGGCGCGTTCTACGTCTACCCCTCCATCGCCGGGCTGATCGGCAAGACCACCCCCGCGGGCAAACGCATTGAAACGGATGAGGATTTTGCCACCGCCCTGCTGGAAGAGGCGGACGTCGCCGTGGTCTTTGGCGCCGCCTTCGGCCTGTCGCCGAACTTCCGCGTGAGCTACGCCACCTCTGACGCAGCGCTGGAAGAGGCTTGCCGCCGCATCCAGAAATTCTGCGCTGCGCTGACGTAGACAGGAGACCAGGCATGAGCGCAGATCTGCCGGAGTATTATTTCCGCGTCCGTGAAAACGGCGCTTTTGTCTTCCGCGTCGATACCGAGAACCGCCAGCGGCGGATCGAGATGGACCAGATCGCCGTTGTGAACATCCGCAACGGCGAGATCAAACCGCACGGCCAGCGCCAGCTCAGCGATCAGGACATGGCCGAGATCAAGTCGTGGATGGCGGCCCGCACCGCCACCCTCGCCGCCCGCGATACCGACGACATTCACCGGGCCATCGACCATCTGAACCTGACCGCCCACTGGGCCAACAGCCGCGCCACGGATGAGCAACTGGAAGACGTCACCGACGCCCTGCTGCTGGCAATGCACGACCTGCGAAGCGTGCTGGTGCGCAAGAAGGCCGACCGGCTGATCAAGGCCCGAGGCGGCGCATAAGCCATCCGGCGCGCGGCCGGTTCAGCCGCAGAACAGCGAGCGCACCGTATAAGACCGGAACCGCGCCGGCGGCCGCTGCCCGACCCGGCTCTCCAGCCCCGAAGCACGCGGCGGCAGCAGCGGGTTGCCCAGCAGAAACAGGCTGCGCTGCCACTGCTCCAGCGGCGTTCCGGCCCGCGGCCCGCCCAGTTGCAGCCGCCACTGCAGATGCAATATGCCCCGTGACCGCGCATCGCCGCCCAAATGGAACTGGCGCAAGGGCTGCGCGCGCCCTGGCAGCAGCTCCGGCGCCTCCAGGCTGGCGATCTGGCAGATGTACTGCGCCTTCACCGCCGCTTGCAGGCCGCCGCCCGGCGGCTCCCGCGACAGGGTCACCACATGGCCGCCTTTGATACCGGCCCCGCGGATGGCAAATTCCAGCGGATACGGCAGCTCAAACCGCTGCGTTTGCGCCCCCGGCCCGAACAGCCGCTCCTCGCCCTGCCAGCGCTTGCCGCTGGCAAAGCGCAGCACATAGCGCCCCGGCGGCACCAGCACCTTGAAGAACTTGCCGCCCTCGATATAGGCCCCCAAAGCCGCCGCGCCGGTTCCCGCATCGCTGAGGATGAGGTAATAATCCGCCCCCGCCGGCGTCCTGACCTGCAGCGGAAACACCGCGGGCAGCCCGGTGCGGTTCCACATCAGCCCGGCCCGCGGCGGCGCTGCCATCAGTGCCAGCGGCACAAGGCAGGCCAGCAGCACGGCCAGCAGCCGGCCTGCGCCTTTTTCAGCACATCTGAATGTCATCGCAGCCTCCTTACCGCCACTGCTGCGCGGCTGCTGCCAGACTAACACAAATGCCGCGCGGCCAGCGCAGCCGCCCTGCAAACCCTGCGGTTTCTGCCCCCGGCCAGACCGCCCCGCCGGAACAATCAGCCAGCCGGGACGTTGGTTTTCCATCCACACGAGAAACAGGAGCAAGACCATGCAACAGGCTCAACACGGCTCTGGCGGCAGCCTCGTCTCGACAAATGAGATCACCGGCACCGCGGTCTACGGCGAAACCGGCGAAAAAGCCGGTACCATTGACCACCTGATGATCGACAAGACGTCGGGCAAGGCAGCCTATGCAATCATGACATTCGGCGGCTTCCTGGGCCTTGGCGAACAGGAATTCGTCATTCCCTGGGGTGCACTTTCATACGACAGCGGCCTGGACGGGTACCGCACCAGCATTACCCCGGACCAGCTGGAAAGCGCCCCGGCCCAGTACGAGGGCTGGCACCGTGACCGCAAGCACGAGGAAAGCATCTACGACCATTACCACGTACCCTATTACTGGTTCTGATCGCCCAGCCCCAGCCCGGCGCCCCTATTCGGCGATGTCCTCCGCCCACAGCTCCGGCTTTTCGCGGATGAACCGCTGCATTAGCGCGATGCAGTCCGGGTCCTCGGCAATCACCACCTCGACCCCGCGGGAGCGCAGGAACTCTTCGTTGCCGCCGAAATTCTGCGCGTCGCCGATCACCACCCGCGGGATACCGAACTGCACGATGGTGCCGCTGCACATCATGCAAGGCGACAGCGAGGTGTACAGCACCGTATCGCGATAGGACGCCTGCCGCCCCGCCTTGCGCAGCGCATCCATCTCGCCGTGGGCAATCGGGTCGCCCTTCTGCACCCGCTGGTTGCGCCCCTGCGCCACCACCTGGCCGCCCCGCGCCAGCACCGATCCGATCGGGCAGCCGCCCTCATCAAATCCCGCCTTGGCTTCTTCATAGGCGATCCGCAGCAGGCGCTTGTCGTCGTCGGTCATCATGGGCAATGGGCCTTCCGGTTGCAAAATCAGACTGTTCAAAGACCCTGCCCCCAGCGCAGATGGCGGTCAACCCTGCCCCGCGCTCCTCAGCAAGAGGCTGGAGTGAAACGCCTCCCCATGCCACACTCGCCAAGGCCGGGGGCTGCCCGGGCCAAGCCTTGGGAGGGCCGCCATGTATGTCGCCGGATTCGTGATCCCCGTCCCCGAAGAAAACTTCGAGGCGTACAAGGCCTGGGCCCAAGCCAGCGCCGAACTGTTCCGCGAATACGGCTGTCTGGAGATCGTCGACTCCTGGGAGGACAACGTGCCGGACGGCCAGCACACCGATTTCCGCCGCGCCGTTGCCGCCCGTAAGGGGGAGCGCATCGTCCTCTCCTGGCAGGTCTGGCCCAGCCGGAAGGAGATGGAGGAGGCCGAAGCCCGGATCGCCAAAGACACCCGGTTCGACATCCCGGTCGAAATCCCCTTTGACCACCGCCGCCTGATCCTGGGCGCGTTCTCTCCCATTCACACAATGGGCCGCAGCACCGCCGGGGGCTGAGACGCAGGGAACAGCGCCGCCCGGCTTACGCGGCCTGCAAACCCACCCGTTTGATCGACTTGCCCCAGAACCGCCGCATCAGGAACAGCCCTGCCGCCGACAGGCCCGCAACCAGTCCCATCCAGACACCGACGCCGCCCCAGCCGAGCACAAACCCCATGACATAAGAGGCCGGGATGCCCACCGCCCAATAGCTGAGCGCGGCAATCACCATCGGCACGCCGGTGTCCTGCACGCCCCGCAACAGGCCCAGCGCAATCGCCTGCATCCCGTCCATCATCTGAAACAGCGCCGCCGCCGCCAAGAGGCCCGCACCGATCAGCAGGATCTGATCCTTCTGCGGGTCGGCCGAATCCAGGAACAGCGACATCAGCGGGCCGGGAATGGTCAGGAACAGGGTGATCCCCACCACTGAAACCCCCAGCGACATCGCCGTCACCACCTTGCCGCCGCGCGCCATATGCGCCCGGTCGCCGCGCCCGAAGGCGTTTCCTGCCCGGATGGTGGCGGCATTGGACAGCCCCAGGTGCACCATGAACGTCAGCCCCGCCAGCGAGATCGCAATCCCATGCGCCGCCAGCGGCACCGTGCCCAGCCACCCCATCATCATCGCCGAGGCCGCAAACAGGCTGCTCTCGCTCAGCGTGGTGAGGCCAATCGGAGTGCCCATCCGGAACACCCGGCCCAGCATCTCCCAGTCGGGGCGCTGGAAATTCTTCAGCAGCTCATGCTCCGGCAGCGCCTTCAGCGCATAGGCCAGCACCAGAACAAAGGACACCCCGTTGGTCACCAGGGACGCAATCGCCGCCCCGGTTATGCCCAGCTCCGGCGCGCCCCAGTTGCCGAAAATCAGCGCATAGTTCACCAGCGCATTCAGCACCGCGCCGATCACCGACAGCCACAGCACGATCTGGGTCCGCTCCAGCGCCGCCAGATAGGATTTGGCCACCATGTACAGAAGCGCAGGGAAAATCGCCCAGCCGGCAATCCGCAGATACGCCGCCGCCGCATACGCCACCTCCGGCTCCTGCCCCAGCAGCAGCAGGATCGGCTCGGACCACCACAGCAAGGGCATCGCCAGCGCGCCATAGGCCAGCGACAGCCACAGCCCCATGCGGGTGGACCGGCGGATCTGCCGCTCCTCGCCCGCGCCGGCCGCCGCCGCCACCATCGGCATCACCGCAAAGGCAAATCCGGACCCCAACAGGAAGATCGAGAAGAAATAGGTCGCGCCCAGCGTTACCGCCGCCAGCTCCTCCACCCCGTACCAGCCCAGCATCACCGTATCGGTCAGGCCGATGGCAAACTGCGCCACATGGCCGCCGATCAGCGGCAGGCCAAGAACGGCAATCGCCCGGGCATGGCCGCCCGGTGACATTTCGGTGTGTCTGGTGGTTAACGTGCTCATAATGCCAGCCTTAGGCCCGCCGGACGGTTCCGGCAAGAGCAGAGTCTCCTTGCCCCCCGTACAGGCCCATGTTGGTATTCTGCACAGACCGCCCCACCGCTTGCAGGAGCCTTTTCAAATGACCAACCCCTTTGCGCAGCTGATCCCCGACGCCCGCGCCTTTCTGACGGAGCTGTCGCAGAACAACAGCCGCGACTGGTTCACTGCGCACAAGGACCGCTATGAGGCGCAGCTCAAATCCCCCGCCCTGCTGCTGCTGGACGAGGTCGCGCAGGCAATCACCAAACGGACCGGTGTGCAGGCCGTGCCCAGGCTGTTCCGCCCCCAGCGCGACATCCGGTTTTCCAAAGACAAGACGCCCTACAAGACCCATCTGCACATGATGTGGACGGTCAATGGCGCGGGCTGCGCGCTGTTCTTCGGCATCGACCCCGGCTCCTGCACCACCGGCGGCGGCATCATGAACTTCACCAAGCCGCAGATCCCCCTTTGGCGCGAGGCGGTGGACGGTGAAACCGGGGACGAGGCCGCAGCCCTGGTGGATATCCTCGCGCTCAAGGGTTTTGCCACGAATGAACCCGAGCTGAAGCGCGTCCCCGCCCCCTATGGCAAGGCGCACCCCCACGGCCACCTGCTGCAGCGCAAGTCCCTCACCTTCTGGCATGAGATGAGCCCGCGCGAACAGGCCGCTCCGATGGCAGCACTGATGTCCGCCTATCTGACGCTGGAGCCGATGTTCACTCTGCTGCAGGAGGCGCTGGAGGCGTAACCGTCACAGCGCCCGCAGCATGATCTGGCTGGCCAGCACGGCCACCACCCCGCCCGCCAGGATCTCCAGCACCGCGGCTGCGCGCAGGGCGCCGGTGCCCTGCATCTGCGCCAGCGTCCCCTTGCGCATGGTGACGGCAGCAACAGCCACGGCAACGGTGACAGTGGCCGTCCCTAAACCCATGGCAAAGGCTCCGGCGATCCCGGACCACAGCACGCCCATGCGCCAAGTCAGCAGCAGCAGGAACACCGCGCCGGTGCAGGGACGCAGCGCCACCGCGCCCACAATCGCCAGCGCATCACGCAGCGAATGGACATTGGCCGCTTCCTCCGCCGTCGGCCCGTGCCGGTGCCCGCAGGAGGCGCAGACCTCCCCGGTCTCATCATGGTGGTGGTGATGGTCATCAGCGCCATGTGCGCCAGCCCGGCTGCCCAGCAGCCGCCGCAGGCCCCGCGCCAGCAGCCACAGGCCCACCAGCGCAATCAGCCCATAGGACAGCGGCGCCAGCACATCCTCGGCCGCGCTGGTCAGCTGCTCGCGGCCCCAGTCCAGCAGCATCAGCCCGCCCGCGACCAGCAGCACTGCCGTCGCCGCCTGCGCCAAAGAGGACGCCAGCGCCAGCCCGGCCAGCCGCAGCAAGGGCACAGGCTTGCCCATGCCATAGCCGCCGATCACCAGCTTGCCATGCCCCGGCCCCGCGGCGTGGAAAAACCCGTAGGCAAAGCACAGGGACAAAAGCGCCGTCAGCGCCCCCGGCTCGCCCGCACGCAAGGCCCGCAGCCCCCGCGCCATCGCGTTCTGTGCCTCCCGCTGGCCTTCAGCAGCCCAAACCGCAATGGTCCCTGCGCCGCCAAAGCCCCATAGCCAGACCGCCAAGACCGCCACGCCCAGCGCCGCTATCGTTAATAAAATCTTCACCTTACGCGCCGCAGCTCAACCGCACGGTATCGGCAAAGGCCTCGCCCACCTCCGGATAAGCCTCCTCCGCCTGACCGGCCGGCATCGCATACAGAAGCTCCTCCACCTTGGTGTACGCCGCGTCCAGGTTTGGCGGTGTCACCTCGCCAGTGCAGCCGCCGGTGACCTCCAGCCCGCCTGTCAGCGTGTAGGCGGTGTAATAGGTCGGATCAAAGGCCTTGATCACCACACCGTCCGCCGCCTGCGGCTCTGCCAGCACCCGCCGGTGCCGGGTGGTGATGCGCCCGTCCGCCACTTCGGTGGCCAGATGCACCGGCGCCCCCAGCGCCAGCGCTTCACCCGCGCGGGTCAGATAGGTGTCGCCCTGAAACCCCTCAGTCCAGGCCATGTCGAAGCCTTGCAGCTTTGACAGCTCATCCGCCGTCAGCGCGCCATCAAAATCGCCATCCAGCCCCCGGTCCTCAAAGATCAGCAGCGAATAGAACTCGTCATAGGCCCAGGTGATTTCGACCGCTTCCAGCTGGCCGGTGTCCGAGACAATCACCTTCATGGCAGTATCGACAAAGATATGCGGATGCGACCCGGCATCCTGCGGGGCCAGCACTGCGGCGGCAAGCAAGGGAACAATACGCTTCATGGCTCAAAGCTTTACGCGCCCGGCTGCAGCCCCGCAACCGCAGGGCCGCGCCGCAGGCAAGGATCAGCGCGCCCGGGTCTCGGGATGCAGCGCCTTGCCCAGGATGTGGTCGGACTGATGGATCACGTGATGCGCCTGCCCGACAATCAGCGGATCCGGCGCCTGCACAATCGCCGGGTCCTTGCCCGGATAGTCGAGCGACGCCAGGAAGTGCCGCATGCAGTTCAGCCGCGCCCGCTTCTTGCAGTTCGACTTGATCACCGTCCAGGGCGCATCCGCGGTATCGGTGTAAAAGAACATCGCCTCCTTGGCCTCGGTGTAGTCATCCCACTTGCCCAGGGACGCCTTGTCGATCGGCGACAGCTTCCACTGCTTCAGCGGGTCGGTCTCGCGCGAGTCGAACCGCCGCTTCTGCTCTTCCTGGGTGACCGAGAACCAGTATTTGTAAAGCCGGATGCCCGAGCGCACCAGCATCCGCTCGAACTCCGGCGCCTGGCGCATGAACTCCAGATACTCGTAAGGCTCGCAAAAGCTCATCACCCGCTCGACGCCTGCGCGGTTGTACCAGGAGCGGTCATAGAACACGATCTCGCCGCTGGTCGGCAGATGCTGCACATAGCGCTGGAAATACCATTGCCCGCGCTCCTCGTCCGAGGGTTTGTTCAGCGCAACCACCCGGGCCGAGCGCGGGTTCAGGTGCTCGGTGAACCGCTTGATGGTGCCGCCCTTGCCCGCCGCATCGCGACCCTCGAACAGCATCACGAACTTTTCCCCGGTCTCCTGCGCCCACAGCTGCACCTTCAAAAGCTCCGCCTGCAGCCGCGCCTTCTCCGCCTCATAGGCCCGGCGCGCCATCTTGCGCGGGTAAGGATACTCGCCGCTTTCAAAGGCCCGCCGGATATCCTCCGCGCTTGGCGCCCGCGGCGCGGCCGGCACCGGCTCCTGCACTGTCCCTACCGCTGTCCCTGCGGCGCTGTTCACAATCTTCTCTGCTGCGGCGTCCATAAAAAACTCCCTCTTCCAATCTGCGCCGCAACCATACCGCCGCCGCCGCCGCCCTGCCCTGACCTGCATCAAAAGATATGCGGTTTGCACATCAAAAGCGGCCCCCCGGGCCGCTTGATCCGCTTCATCTGGCTGCAAATATCACGGGGTGAGGCCCGCAGGGGCCGAGGGGCAGCGCCCCTCAGGTGTGGCCCCAGTCGTCCGGGTTCTCGGAATTGTTCGGGCTCAGCCCCAGCACATCCCCCTTGGTGGAGCACCCAAGCCCCAGCACCGTCCGGTTGGCATAGGCGAAATAGGCGGTCACCTGATTGATCTCCAGGATCTCCCCATCCTCGAACCCCGCCTCCCGCAGCGCCTCGATATCCGCCGCGGTCACGCTGGCGGGTTCCTCCGTCAGCATCCGCGCATACCCCATCGCCAGCACCTGCGCAGGCTCCAGCGGCGCCGCCTCCGGCTCGCGCGCCTCGATCGCCGCCCGGATCGCTTGCCCGCGCGCCTCGTCCCCCAACAGCCGCTGCAAGCCCGCAAAGTGATGCTCGACGCAATAGGCGCAGTCGTTCAAGGACGACACCCACACCCCCAGCACCTCCAAAAACCACTTCGGCACCTTGTTGCCCGTATGGTGCAGAACGTTCTTGTACAGCGCCATATGGCCTTCCATCGAATGCGGCCGCAGGGAATGCACCATCATGATGTTGTCGACATTGCCGCCCGGCCCGGTCACCCGCTCATAGAGTTTCTTCAGCTTGCCGGTTGCCTCTTCAAACGGAACGGTCCTGATCCAGGCCATGTCTCTCTCCCTGACTGTTTGGCCGGGAGAGTAGCGGCTGCCAACGGCAATGGAAGGAAAAACGGAGCGTCAGATCCCACCTGGCCTTGGGACGTGAGGCGCCGGCCGCACGGCCCGCGCCTGACCTTCCCCCGGAAGTTCACGCCGGTTCCTGCAGGGACAAATAGTCCGGGGGGACTGTTTGAGGCGTGGACGGGCGGAGCCCCTCGCAACCAACCGCGCAAATCAAAGAACGGTACTGGCAGAATTTCTCTTGGGACGTGAGGCGTCAGCCGCACGGCCCGCGCCTGACCTTCCCCCCGGGAAGGCGCTTCACGCCTCCCCAAGGTCAGGCGCTGGCCTTGTGTCGCGGCGTGTTAACAGCATGCCTTATTCCGCCGCTTCCCGCGCCACCGCCGCAATGGCCGCCCGCACGTCCGCCTCGCGGCTGCGGTGGTTGGTGATCGCGGCGCGCAGCATCACCCGGCCGCCTGCCCGGGTGGTCGAGAACACCGCCTCGCCGCTTTCCTGCAGGGTCTGGGCAATGCGGGCATTCACCTCCGACTGCGCCTCCCGCGGCAGATCGCTGCGCGCAGTGAACACACAGACATTCGACACCACCGGCGCCCCCAGCGCCATGCCGGGCTGCGCCTCCACCTCAGCGGCCATAAACGCCGCCAATTCGCAATTGCCGGTGATCGCCTCCGAAAACGCCGCTTCGCCATAGGTCTCCAGCGCCGTCCAGACCTTCAGCGCCCGGTTGCCGCGGCTCAGGTCGATGCCGTAATCGCAGAACCACGGCTCGCCGCCCGCCAGCCCGCGCTCAGCGCCCTCCAGATACGCAGGCCGCGCCGCAAAGGCTGCCCTGTGCTCTTCCTCGTTGCGCAGCAGCGCCATGCCGCAGTCATAGCCCACATACATCCACTTGTGGAAATCCAGCGCGATGCTGTCTGCCCGCCCGATGCCGTCGGACAGCGACCGGAAAGGCTCTGCCGCGATCCGCGTCCAGGCGCCAAAGGCCCCGTCCACATGCAGCCACAGCCCCAGCGACGCCGCCGCATCCGCCAAGGCGTTCAGATCATCAAACAGCCCCAGGTCCACCGTGCCGGCATTGCCCACCACGAGGAAGGGCACCGCGCCTGCAGCCTTGTCTTCGGCCACCATCGCCGCCAGCGCGCTGCAATCCATGCACCCATCCGCCAACGGCACCTTGCGCAGGTTGTCCGAGCCGATGCCCAGAAGCTCCACCGCCTTCAGCGTCGCATTATGCACGCCCTCGCCCGCATAGGCGGTCAGCCGCACATCGCCCTGCCCCTGTTTGCGCAAATCCTTCAAGACCCGCAGCCGCGCCGCCTGAAAGGCAATCACCGTCGCCTGCGAGGTGCCCGTCACCAGAATGCCGCTGGCCCCCTCCGGCATCCCCATCTTGCGGCGGGTCCAGTCGACCACCGCGCGCTCCATGTAATTCGCGCCGTGGTCGCGCCCGCCCATGTTAGCATTGACCGCCGCCGCGGCCACGCTGCTGATCAGGTCCGAGGCCAGCCCCGACCCCTGCACCCAGCCCCAGAACCGCGGATGGGTATTGCCGCCATGATAGGGCAGCACATCGCGGATGATCCGGTCCACCGCCGCCTGCGGCCCCAGCGCCTCCGCCGTCACCGCATAACGCGCATCAATGTCGTCCGGCACCGGCTGCCAGGGGCGCTCCGCAGCCTGCTGCATCTGGTCCAGCGCCGCCTCCAGCATCCGCTG
This sequence comes from Leisingera sp. G5_S3_59_S7, assembly GCF_054968485.1. Taxonomy (NCBI): domain Bacteria; kingdom Pseudomonadati; phylum Pseudomonadota; class Alphaproteobacteria; order Rhodobacterales; family Roseobacteraceae; genus Leisingera; species Leisingera sp. G5_S3_59_S7. The sequence goes on along the minus strand of NZ_JBQKUH010000025.1, from coordinate 35,223 downwards.
TGCTTCCGCCCGGAACGCCGCCCAGTCCTGCGTCTTGATCCCCTTCTCAGCCACCCGCGCGCCCTCCTCATGCCCTTCGCTGGCAGAGGTCTAACGCGCAGCCCCTTGCGCCGCACGGAAAATATCGACGCACCCGGATAACCGCAGGCGCGCTTCGAAAAATCCGAAACTCAGATCTGGGCCGAAACGGCGGAACGCCGTAGAATATGCGGCTGCGGCGGCGTCAGAACGCCTTGCCTGGCCTGATTTCGGAATACTGCTTCTTGCGCTTCGTAGTGCCGAAAACCTGATAGAAGCTCTGCTCGTCGATCTTCTCGAAACCGATACACTCGGCGCCTCCAAACATCTTCAGCTCATAACAAATGCGCCCTCTGGACCTCAACTTGTAGGTGGTGGTCTCAGTTTGACCTTCCCATATCACATCCATGGTCCCGTCAGGTTTGACATACATCGCCCCCTCGTTGTTCTTGCCCAACGGATATGTGTTGCCGGTCAGCAGCTTCCTTACTTCTTTCTTTGAAAAGGATGGACCGGCTGCAGCTGGCAGTGCCAGTGAAACTGCAACTAGAAATACGGAAATTGCCCGTGCAAACTGCATGGCTCCCTCCCTTGAGTTACTGGTAAAAGATGAATGGTTAACAGACCGGCATCTTACCACAGTTGCACTTTCCTTTCAAAGAAGTAGCCCTGCGGTTGACAGGCTGCCCGCCCCAGCGCCTTATCCACAGCCCCGAGCCCCCCTCTTCCACCCGGCTGCGACACCTGCCATAATGGCCGCCAATCAACACCAAGGAAGAGCAGTTCCCGCACATGGCCGACGACCTCCTCAGCACGCCTGCAGCCGATACCTATGACGCCTCCTCCATCGAGGTTCTGGAAGGCCTCGAACCGGTCCGCCAGCGCCCCGGCATGTATATCGGCGGCACCGATGAGCGCGCGCTGCACCACATGGTGGCAGAGATCCTCGACAACTCCATGGACGAGGCCGTCGCGGGCCACGCCAACCGCATCGAGGTGACACTGCACGCGGACTATTCCGTCACCATCTCCGACAACGGCCGCGGCATCCCGATCGACCCGCACCCCAAGTTCCCCGACAAATCCGCGCTGGAGGTGATCCTCTGCACCCTGCACGCGGGCGGCAAGTTCTCCGGCAAGGCCTACCAGACCTCCGGCGGCCTGCACGGCGTCGGCTCCTCTGTGGTGAACGCGCTGTCGGATTCGATGGTCGTGCAAGTTGCCAAGAACAAGGAACTGTTCGAACAGCGCTTCTCCCGCGGCCTGCCGCTTGGCCCGGTTGAGAAGATCGGCGCCGCCCCCAACAAGCGCGGCACCTTCGTGACCTTCCACGCCGATGAGCAGATCTTCGGCTCCCACCGCTTCAAGCCCAAGCGCCTGTTCACCCTGGTGCGCTCCAAGGCGTATCTGTTCTCCGGCGTCGAAATCCGCTGGAAATCCGAAATCGACGACAATGAGACCCCGACCGAGGCCACCTTCCACTTCCCCGGCGGCCTCAAGGACTACCTGACAGAGGTGCTTGGCAAATCCTCCGTCTACGCAGAGGCGCCCTTTGCCGGCAAGGTCGAGTTCCGCGAGAAATTCAACGCGCCGGGCTATGTCGAATGGGCGATCAACTGGACACCTTCGCGCGACGGTTTCACCCAATCCTACTGCAACACCGTCCCCACGCCCGAGGGCGGCACCCATGTGGCCGGCTTCTGGGCCGCGATTCTCAAGGGCATCAAGGCCTACGGCGAGCTGGTGGGCAACAAGAAGGCCGGCAATATCACCCGCGACGACCTGATGACGGGCGGCTGCGCGCTGGTGTCCTGCTTCATCGCCGACCCGGCATTCGTCGGCCAGACCAAGGACCGCCTGTCGACTGAGGCCGCCAACAAGATGGTGGAAAACTCGGTCCGCGACCATTTCGACAACTGGCTGGCCGCCGACACCAAATCCGCGGGCGCCATCCTCGACTTCCTGATCCTGCGCGCCGAGGAACGCCTGCGCCGCAAGCAGGAGAAAGAGACCCAGCGCAAGTCCGCCACCAAGAAGCTGCGCCTGCCTGGCAAGCTCACCGACTGCACCGCCAAGAACCGCGCCGGCACCGAGCTGTTCATCGTCGAGGGCGACTCCGCGGGCGGCTCCGGCAAGGGCGCGCGCAACCGCGAAAACCAGGCGCTGCTGCCCCTCAAGGGCAAGATCCTCAACGTCCTTGGCGCGGCCTCCAACAAGCTGGGTTCAAACGCCGAAATCAACGACCTCTGCGAGGCGCTTGGCGTCGGCCTTGGCACCAAGTTCAACCTTGATGATCTGCGTTATGACAAGATCATCATCATGACCGACGCGGACGTCGACGGCGCCCATATCGCCTCGCTGCTGATGACCTTCTTCTTCACCCAGATGCGCCCGCTGATCGACAACGGCCACCTCTACCTCGCCTGCCCGCCGCTTTTCCGCCTGACCCAGGGCGCGCGCCGCGTCTACTGCCTGGACGAGGCCGAGCGCGACCACTGGCTGGAAAAGGGCCTGGGCGGCAAGGGCAAGATCGACGTCTCCCGCTTCAAGGGTCTTGGCGAAATGGACGCCAAGGACCTGAAGGAGACCACGATGGACCCCAAGACCCGCAAGCTGATCCGCGTCACCATCGACGAGGACGAGCCCGGCGAGACCGGCGACCTGGTCGAGCGCCTGATGGGCAAGAAACCCGAGCTCCGCTTCCAGTATATCCAGGAAAACGCGAAGTTCGTGGAGGAGCTGGATGTTTGAATCTTAGAAAACTCGAACGGCTTCAGCAGACTCTTGAAGTTGACCAACATCGACTACCGCACTTTGCTTTTGTGGATGCTGACAACATGCACAAAAGCTTTTCGAGCTGGCTGGACAATTTCAAGGTCCCGTCAGAACAAAAGAAATACTTCTCTTTTCCCAAGCTTTTCACGGCTCACCGATTTGATCGAGTTTATTTTTATTCAGCTGTTGAGGACATGAACAACCTCCCAGACTGGCTGGAAGAGATACGATCTCAAGATGGCTTTGTTTTGAAGCTAGGAACGCTCACAAAGAAAGGTAAGCAAATCAAACAAGAGGGTGTTGACGTCAAACTGGCGATTGACGCAACAAGATTTGCTTACACTTCGACAATGCGCTCTTGCACTCTATTCGGTGCGGACGGCGACTTTATCCCTTTAGTTGAGGCTGTCAGCGACGCCGGCTGCAAAGTCAACATTGTCTCTTTCAATGACCCGAAGAAAGGCAGAGTTGCACCATTACTACAAGCCGAGGCTGATACTTACACGAGAATAAACGGCCCTTGGCTATATTTTGCCAACACGTTTTCGTCTTCAGTCAATCAGCGCATGGAACGTTACCACGATTTCCGGCGATGCCCTGAAAAAACTTTCGAGTTTGTTCACGATCAGAAAATTGAAATCGCAAGACTGGGCGGCGAATATGTTGCCCAGATAGGACCAGACGCTCCAAGTAGTATGTATGGGGCCAGCAATATCGAACAGTTAATCACTTGGGTAAAAATGCACTACGCTCCTAGAGGGTAACAGTAAAATCTTACTTTCGCTCACTCAAAACCCGGTTCACACTTATTTTGCGTTTGATACTATTTTCAATCTCGTAGCACGCTTTCTTGCCACCCTCCAGTGACTCAAGGCCCGCGCCTGACCTTGGGAGGGCGCGAAGCGCCTTCCCGGGGGGAGTGAAGGCCGTCTCGGAAACGCTCCGGGGGAGCGTTTCAGGCCTGAACGGGCGGAGCCCAAGGCGCGTTTTCCTGCACAGGTCATGCACCACAAGGCCCGCGCCTGACCTTGGGGAGGCGTGAAGCGCCTTCCCGGGGGGAAGGTCAGGCGCGGGCCGTGCCGCTGCGCACCACGCCCCAAAGGCACACACCGCCACCGTCACGTTCCAAAGCACCGGCACCAGCGAAGGGCTCCGCCCGTCCACGTCTCAAACAGTCCCCGGACTGTTTGTCCCTGTGGGAACCGGCGTGAACTCCCGAAGGTAAGGCCACACACAGGCCCTACCGCTGCGCGCCACGCCCCAAGGGGGCACACCGCGCCCCTATTCACCTTTGCAAAATACTCCCGCCGGAGGCATCCCACGATAGGTCTGCACCTGCCTGGGCGGGCGCGAATGCGCCTGTCCGTTTTGCCGGAGGCAAACCTCCGGTTTGACGGGCAGGCAGGCGCAGACCGGGCCGCAAGCGACCCGGTCAAGACGGCTCGCACCCGTTGCGCCAAACCCCAATCCACCGCACGCCCCGCTTGCGCGCCCTTAACCCCGCTCTGCCATACTCCAATGCGTCGCGACACCGGTGCGGGCTGACACCCCGCACCACCAGGAGATACGGGAACCCCCAAGACCACATCTTCATCGGGTGCAGGGGGTCTCCGCAAAACGAGAGCTTTCGAGCGGACATGGGGGCTTGCGACCCCCGCCGGCCCTCCGCCATCTGGCGGCGCCGCCACCTCTTAACCGGCCAGCACGACACGGCCAAGCAGCATAACGGCCCACCGGCCCCAGACAGCCAGCCACCGGACAGGGATGCCCTCCCGCCCGGCCGAACCCGCGCATCCGGTGACAGCTTCGTGAGGGCTGTTGCCTGAAACCCCTGTCCGTTCCTAAGGTTAGGCCAGGCATTCACAGCACGGGAACGGTCATGAGCTTCATCGCGGACAACCAGCTGCCCCTGCTGATCCTGTTCTTCCTCACCGGCCTCATCGGCACCGCCTTTCTGTTCCGCAAACCCGCAGGCCACCGCGCCTGGAAACTGGCGGACCTCGTCTGGGTGGTCTTGGGCGGCTTCGGCGCGCTGGTGGCGGTGATCTCCGGCATTTACGCCGCCGACAGCTCCAAGCTCGAACGCCAGATCGACATCGCCTATGCCGCCACCGCGGCCTTCGACCGTGACGCCGCCCGCTTCCGCCTGCGCTTCTGCGACCCCGCCTATGACGCCGACATCGCGGTGCTGTGCGAAAAGGTCGAATTCCTGTCGGCTTCCACTGCGGGCAACGCCGAACTGCCGCTGTTCATCGCGGTCACCGATGAAGTCGCGCCCCTGCAGGGCCTCAGCTTCCTGTTCGGCAGCCGCAGCGGGATGGAGGAGATGTCGGAAATGGAAGCCCAGGCCAGCGCCTTTGACCCCGCGGCGTTTCTGGTTTTCACCTCGCTCGACGAACCCGCCCAGGCCGCGGTCGACAACATGCGCCGCAAGGTGCCCGCCATCGCCGGCGACTACCTGATCATCGCGCGGGCCTATGACGACCTCATCGCCCATGTGTCCAAGCTCAAGGACGAGTGGGAATACCTGCAGGACAACGCCCATATCCTGGTCTTGCAGATCATCGCGCTGTGCCTGGTCAGCTTCGCCGCCCCCTTCCGCCTCGGCAAATCCATTGTCGAGCTGCGCCGCCCCCGCTAACCTGACCGGACCGCCAACAGGACCCCGCCCATGCGCAGCTTTGACGAGATCCACGCCATTTCCGCAGACCGCCACGGCGGGCCGGAGGCGCTGGAGGCAAAGCTCAGCAAACCCGATCCCGATGTGACGGAGCTGCCCGAGGACCGCTGGCTGTCCGTGATGACCAAATGCATCTTCCAGGCGGGCTTCAACTGGAAAGTGATCGAGGCGAAATGGGACGGCTTCGAGGAGGTCTTCCACGGCTTCGACCCCGGCGCCTGCGCCTTCATGAGCGAGGATGAATTCGACCGGATCCTCAGCGACACCCGCGTGGTCCGCAACGGCGCCAAACTGGCCACAGTGCGCGCAAACGCCGCCTTCCTGATGGAACTCCGCGACCAGGGCGGCGCAGGCCAGGTGCTGGGCGGCTGGCCCTCCGCCGACTACACCGGTCTTTTGGAGATGCTCAAGAAACGCGGCAGCCGTCTGGGCGGCAACACCGGCCAATACGCCATGCGCTTTGCCGGCCGCGACAGCTTCATCCTCAGCCAGGACGTCACCGCCCGGCTGATCGCCGAGGGTGTGATCGACAAGCCCGCCGCCTCCAAAACCGCGCTGAAAGCGGTGCAGGCGGCCTTCAACGAATGGATGCAGCAGTCGGGCCGCTCGCTCACCGAAATCAGCCGCGTGCTGGCGCTGAGCTGCTGAGCTGAGGCGATGCCCATGATCCGCTGCCTGCTCCTCGCGCTCCTGCTCCTCGCCGCCTGCGGCCGCCCGCTGACAGAGACAGAGCGCGCCTATCTGGGCACCCTGCACGGGACCAGCCTGAACCCGGACAGGGTCCGCGTCGTGGACGGCGCCCCCCTGGGGCCTGTCACCCTGCGCCGCACCCCGCGGCCCCGCGTCACCTGCCGCGAGCGCATCCTGCCCCCGGTCAGGGACGAGATCATCACCACCAAACCCGCCGCCGTCGCCCTGTTCAACCGGATCTTCTTCACCCGGGAGTGGTACGTGGACAACTACCTGCCGGAATACCCGCAGCGGCTGCACCTGGTGGAGGCGATGCTGCTGGCGCATGAGGCCACCCACGTCTGGCAATGGCAGAACCGCGGCCGCACAGGGTATTCCCCGCTGCGGGCAGCGGCAGAGCACGGCCCGGACCGCGACCCCTACCTGTTCGACCTGGAGGGGGAGGCCGACTACCTCGCCTACGGATTTGAACAGCAAGGCGCAATCATGGAGGAATACGTCTGCTGCCGCGCCCTGGCCCCGCAAGCCGCGCGCACCAGACGGCTGCACAGCATGCTGGCCGCCGCGATGCCGGTCAGCCCGCTGCCGCAAAGCCGCGAAAGCGATGTCTACCTGCCGTGGAAGGGGGCAGAGCTGGACGGCATCTGCAATTGACCCGCCGTTTTCCGCCGCGGAAAACGGCTAAGACAATCGGTTTTTGTGGCCGGAATCCAGGCCGGATTCCGGCGCCGCGCCGCAACGTTGCACTTGTCTTACCACCAGGGTTGCGGCCACAACTTTGCTGACACCCCTGCAGGAGCCGCACCATGACCCAATACGCCCTCATCATGCTGGCCGCAGGCCTTGGCATCCCGGTGCTGGCGGCGCTGAACGCTGCGCTCGGCAAGCTGATCGGCTCCCCCGCCTCGGCCGCGGTGGTGCTGTTCCTGATCGCGCTGGTTGCCACCATCCTTTATGCGCTGATCTCCGGCCCGCAGGCCCTGGCGCAAATCCCCGCCGCACCCAAGCACCTGCTGCTGGCCGGTGTGCTGGTGGCCTTCTACGTCTTGTCGATCACCCATGTGGCGCCGCATTTCGGCGTCGGCAACGCGGTGTTCTTCGTGCTGATCGGCCAGCTGATCTCCGCCGCCGCCATCGACCATTTCGGCTGGTTCGGCGCCCAGGTCAGCCCGCTGACGCTCACCCGCGCCGCAGGAATTTCGGTGATGGCGCTGGGGGTCTGGATCACCCAGATGGCCTAACCGGACACTTTCTTCACGAACTGCGATTTCAGCCCGATCGGCCCCACCCCCGGCACCTTGCAGTCGATGTCGTGGTCACCATCCACCAGCCGGATGCCGCGCACCTTGGTGCCGACCTTGATGACCGAGGACGTGCCCTTCAGCTTCAGATCCTTGATAACCGTCACGGTGTCGCCGTCCGCCAGCACATTGCCAACGCTGTCGCGCACCTCCTTGGCCTCGCCCGCGGCCTCCCCGGCCGCCCATTCATGGGCGCATTCGGGGCAGATCAGCAGGGCATCCACCTGATAAGTATAGGCAGAGGAACATTCGGGGCACGGCGGCAAGGTATCAGTCATGCCCCGCCAATAGCCCGGAACCCGGCGCAAGGCCAGAGACAGATCCGCCCGGGCCCGACTGTGCTAGACTGCCCCGGACCAGCGGAGGGCCAGGATCATGACCGGCGGTGTGAAAAAACATTACAGCGGCAGCGGCAGCCTGGCGGACCGGATCGCCGGGGCGCTGCGCGCCAAGGGGCTGGAGCCCTCAAGCCTCACGCCCGCCGATTTCGAGGCGGTGGATGAATTCCACTTCCGCGGCCGGGCCGCAACTCTGGAACTGGCTTCACTCATGCAGCTGACAGCGTCGTCCAAGGTGCTCGACATCGGCGCAGGGCTTGGCGGCGTTGCACGGACCCTTGCGGAAACAGCCGGCTGCCATGTCACTGGCATCGACCTGACGCCGGAACTGTGCGCAGCGGCGGCAGAGATTTCCGGCTGGCTTGGCATGTCAGATCAAACGGAGTTTGTTCAAGGCGACGCAACAAGCCTGCCGTTTGCGGACGGTGCCTTTGATGGCGCCATCACGGCGCACGCGGCCATGAACATCCCCCGCAAAGACCGGATGTATACTGAGGCGCGGCGGGTTTTGCGGCCGGGCGGGAGTTTTGTTGCCTATGATATTCTGCAGGGCGAAGGCGGGGCCATGCTGTACCCCGCGCCTTGGGCGGCGGAGCCGTCAATCAGCCACTTGGCCACCCCGCAGGAGATGCAAACCCTGTTGCGGGGAGCCGGGTTCACACTGCTGAAAACCATCGATTCAACACATGACAGCCTGCGCTGGCTGGAGCAGCGGACCGCAAGCGGCGGTACCGCGGAGGCGGTGCCGGTTACCGCCAAGCTGCTGTTCGGCACCAGCTACAATGAGATGGTTCAAAACCAGCTGCGCGCCCTGCGCGAGCGGCGGATGCTGACCTGCAGCTTCCTCTGCGCGGCTTAGGAGGCCGACTTGCCGCTGACCTTGATATTGCCCTGCAGCTGGGCGCCGCTTTCGGTCGACATGCTTTGCGCCGACACATCCGCCTGCACCTGAGAGCTGGCCGCCAGCTGCAGGTCCTCGCATTGGATCTTGCCGCTGTAGATGCCCTCCACGGTGACAGACTTGGCGCTCAGCGCGCCATCGACGGTGCCGCCTTCCAGCACCGTCACCGCCTGCGCCGACACATCCCCCACGACGCGGCCGCGGACCTCGACGCTGCCTTTGCTGGAGGTGATATTGCCTTCGACCGTCACATCTTTTTCGATTACCGAATTCACCACGTCTCAGCCCTTTCTGCGCATCCCCGGACAGCCTAGCCCGCCCGGGCCAATTTGAACAGCAGATAGCAAACTGCCGTCCCAGGGCCAAAGCTGCCCCGGCCTGGCAGGCAAGGTTCCGCCGCCCCGCCCTGCTGCGGGTCTACTCCACCTGCGGAAAGGGGGCTGGCAGCGGCGCGGCGCTGTATTGGTAGAGCGACCCCCAGAACCCGCCCGGGCTGGGCTGCCAGGGCGCGCTGTTCATGTCCAGCGCCGCGCAGGGCGAGGATCTTGTGGCCGGGTTCTCCTTGGCCCGCTCGCAGCGTTCCGGCGTGCTGTGACAGGCCACCAGATAGGCCTGCGGCCCTTTCTTGCCGCTGTCCTCCTGATAGCAATAGCGGATCGCTTCCTCCTGCAGCTGGGCACGGGCCTGTTCGACCAGCTGCTGATTGCCTGCCACCGTCTTGCTGGCCGCCTCCAGCGCCACGGCGGCGTCCTGCTGTACCAGCTCGGCCTCGCGCTCCAGCTCCCCGGTGCCGCCCCCGGCGGCCTGCAGCGCCTGCGTCAGCCGGGCGTTCACCTTCTGCGCCTCCGCCAGCGCGGTCTGCAGCTCGGCCACGGCGGCGTCGTATTCGACCAGCTTGGATTTCCACTTGAAGCCGGCAAAGCTGCCCTCCTCAAACCCCGCGCTGACCAGAATGCCGTTCAGCGTCTGCGGAAACAGCAGGAAGACCGCAAACAGCGCAATCACCGACATATCGCGCAACAGCACCACCAGATCCTTCAGGACCGAGACCGTTTTCTGCATCTGAACCCACCGTCACTGGAACCCTACGAGGCCACTGTGAACCAGCGCTACAGCCTGGGTCAAATCGCCCGGCGGCGCTACGTGCCTTGTTCCGGGCGTGATGGTGGAACATCAACAGGCTGGCACTGCCCCGCCTAAACCGGCACCAGCAGCCCGTTCTCCAGCTTCACCTGCCGGTCCATCCGCGCCGCCAGCTCCAAGTTGTGGGTGGCGATCAGCGCCGACAGGCCCGTGCCGCGCACCAGCTCCATCAGCGCCGCAAACACCTGGTCGGAGGTGCCGGGGTCCAGGTTCCCGGTCGGCTCATCCGCCAGCAGCACCCGCGGCGCATTGGCCAGCGCCCGGCAGAAGGCGACCCGCTGCTGCTCGCCGCCCGACAGCGCCGCCGGACGGTGATCGGCGCGCCCTGCAAGGCCGACAGTGCCCAAAAGATCCGCCGCCCGCGACACCGCGGCCTTCTGCGAGGCGCCATTCGCCAGTTGCGGCAGCACGATGTTCTCCAGCGCCGAAAACTCCGGCAGCAGGTGGTGGAACTGGTAGACAAAGCCAACCTCTTGGCGGCGCACCCGGGTGCGGCGGCGGTCGCCCTTGCGGGTCACGTCCTCGCCCGCCACGTGCACCTCGCCCGCGTCCGGCGTGTCCAGAAGCCCTGCGATGTGCAAGAGCGTCGACTTGCCCGCACCGGACGGTGCCACCAGCGCCACGACCTCGCCCGCCTGCAGGCTCAGATCCGCACCGCGCAACACGTCGACCTGCCCCGGCGTGCCGGTCAGGTAGGATTTGGTGATCCCCTTCAGCTCCAGCGTGATCTCACTCATAGCGCAGTGCCTCCACCGGGTTGAGGCGCGCCGCGCGGCGGGCCGGGAAAATGGTCACGAAGAACGACAGCCCCAAGGACAGCGCCGTGGCCGAGACCACATCCGCCAGCCGCAGCTGTGCCGGCAGAGCATAGATGCCGCGGATCGACGGATCCCAGACACCGCCGCCCATGACGTAGTTCACAAAGGAGAAGATCGGGTCGATATAAAGCGCAAACAGGCAGCCCAGCACCACGCCGCAGATGGTGCCGATCACGCCGGTGAAGGCGCCGCAGATGAAGAACACCCGCATGATAGACCCTTCGCTGAGGCCGATGGTGCGCAGGATGCCGATGTCGCGGCCCTTGTTCTTGACCAGCATGATCAGGCCCGAGACGATGTTCATCGCCGCGATCAATACAAGGATCGAAAGGATGATGAACATCACGTTGTCCTCGACCTCCAGCGCCCGCAGGAAGCCGCCGGAGGCATCGCGCCAGGTCCACACACCCGCGGTGCCGCCCGCCGCCTGCTGGATCGCCAGCGCCATTGCGTCAACGTTTTCGGGATCTTCCACCATCACCTCGATCTCATCCGCGATGCCTTCGCGGTTGAAAAAGGCCTGCGCCTCGGCAAACGGCAGGTAGACCCGGGTGCGGTCGATGTCCCAGCGCCCGGCGGTGAAGACATAGACCACCTCATAGGCGTTGACCCGCGGGCTGGTGCCAAAGGCGGTTTTGACGCCATTGGGCGAGATCAGCTTGATCTTGTCCCCGACCGAGACCCCCAGCTCCCGCGCGACGCCGGAGCCGATGGCGATGCCGTCTTCGAAGCGGGCCAGATCGCCCACGGCCTCTTCGCTTTGGGCCACGCCCGGGATGCCCTGGATGTCAGCGGCGGAGATGCCATAGACCTCGACGCCCGCATTGCGCTGGCGCAGGTTTGCCATCACCTGCCCCTTGACCAGCGGCGCGGCGCGGGTGACGCCCGGCACCGCAGCCACGGTCTCCGCCAGCGCCTCGTAATCCTTCAGCGAGCGGTCCAGCACGCCCGCCTCGTTCACCTCGCCATAGGAATAGAGGGTCACATGGGCGTTGGCGCCCAGGATGGTGCCAACGAATTCCGACCGGAAGCCGGAGCGCACCGCCAGCGTGGCAATCAGCGCAAAGACCGCAAGGGTGATGCCGATCAGGCTGATCCAGGTCATCACGCTGACCCCGCCCTCGGCCTTGCGGGCGCGCAAGTAGCGCCAGGCGATGATCCATTCGAAACGGGAAAACGGCGGTGGTGTCGTGGCCATGTGGGGGTCCTGCCCGGGAAATTTGCCTGCAACCTGTGCTGCATAACGCGCGGGGTCAAGGTGCGGTTGCATATCCGCCCGGATATCCGCCTGCCGCGGCAGGTTCAGGCCGCCGCCGCACGCGGAAATCTTTTTAAGGAAAAGATTTGCCAAGAGTTTTTCCTAAAACTCTTGGCGGCAGCACCGGGTTCTCTGCCTGTTACTGCTGACCGGTGCCTGGCGGGCACTGGCGGCGGGCCTGCCGATACCCGGGATGAGCGCGTCTTGCCTGCCCCATCCGCCCGCGGGCGCCGTTGCGCTGGCGGCGATTTCCGCCGTGTAAAGACCTAGTTACCGCGCACCGCCGCCGCCATCGCGGAATAGGAGTTTTCCAGCTCCTCTGCCGTTGGCCGCGGGTCCGGCGCCTGTCCCGGCGCGGCCAGCCCGGCAGCCTTGACGATGGTGTTGATAAAGCTGAAGACGCCGCAGACCTCAACCACCTCATAAAGCGCGGCCTCGCTCCAGCCCGCGTCCATGGCGGCGGCAAAAGCCTGAGAGATGCCATCGTCCTTTCCGGCGTGCAGGGCGCGGGCATAGTCCAGCAGGGGCCTGATCCGGTCCTGTGCCGCCGCCGGGCTGCAGCAGAACACCTCGGAGAACAGACTGTGGAAATGGACGCAGTAAGCCACACCGTTCAGACCGGAGACATAGGCAGCAATTGCCTCTCGCTCGCCCCGCGGCAGGGCGCCGCTGCCGCACATGATGCTGTCCAGCAGGCGCATGAGCTGTTCGGAATTGCGCGGAAAGGATGACAGCACATGCGTCAGCCCGCTGTCCGCTTCTATACCGCTGAATTTGGCCATTTGCGCTCCGCCCGCTTGGAATCATGACAAGGCTAGCAGCAAGGCCGTGCGCAGTCAGCGGTCCGCTGCCCTGCCTGGCATAAGGAAACCCCGCCAGCTTTTGCCAGCGGGGCTTTTGTTCCCTGACTTCCGGACCGGCTCAGAACCCGCGGCCGGTGCGGTGCTTCTCGTAGATGGCAACCACCTTCTTGACCGCCTCTTCCGGGCTCAGCTCTTCGCTTTCGCCGGTGCGGCGGGAGGTCAGTTCCACCACGCCGTTCTTCAGGCCCCGCGGACCGACGGTGATGCGCCAGGGCAGACCAATCAGGTCCATGGTGGCAAACTTGCCGCCCGCACGCTCGTTGCGGTCATCATAGAGCGGATCCAGCCCGGCCGCGCTCAGCGCCGCATAGAGCTGGTTGCAGGCGGCATCCGCCTCGTCATCGCCCTGCTTGAGGTTGACGATACCGCAGTGGAACGGGGTCACGCCCTCGGGCCAGATGATGCCCTTGTCGTCGTGGCTGGCCTCAATGATGGCGCCCAGCAGGCGCGAGACGCCAATGCCGTGGCTGCCCATGTGGACCGGCACCGGCTTGCCGTCGGGGCCCTGCACGGTGGCGCCCATCGACTCGGAATACTTGGTGCCGAAGTAGAAGATCTGCCCCACCTCGATGCCGCGGGCAAAGCGGCGGCGCTCTTCCGGAACCTGCTCCTGGAACACCACCTCGTCGTGGGTCTCGTCGGTGCGGGCGTAGCGGGATGTGAATTCCTCCAGCACCGCCTGGCACTGCTCGACGCTGTCATAGTCGATGTCGCGGTCGCCGAAGGTGAGGTCGGTCACCGCAGAGTCATAGAACACCTCGGACTCGCCGGTTTCGGCCAGCACCAGGAATTCGTGGGTGTAATCGCCGCCGATCGGGCCGCCGTCGGCGCGCATCGGGATCGCCTGCAGGCCCATGCGCTCATAGGTGCGCAGGTAGCTGACCAGGTGGCGGTTGTAGGCGTGCAGCGCGTCTTCCTTGCTGAGGTCGAAGTTGTAGCCGTCCTTCATGTAGAACTCGCGCCCCCGCATCACGCCGAAGCGCGGGCGGATCTCGTCGCGGAACTTCCACTGCACCTGGTACATGGTCAGCGGCAGGTCCTTGTAGGAGGACACATGGGCGCGGAAGATGTCGGTGATCATCTCCTCGTTGGTGGGGCCGAACAGCATGTCGCGGTCGTGGCGGTCCTTGATGCGCAGCATCTCCTGGCCGTAGTCGTCATAGCGGCCGGACTCGCGCCACAGGTCGGCGGGCTGCATGGTGGCCATCAGCATCGGGATGTGGCCCGCGCGGATCTGCTCGTCATGGACGATGCTTTCGATCTTCTTCAGCACCTTGAAGCCCAGCGGCAGCCAGGAATAGATCCCGGCGGAGGATTGCTTGATCATCCCGGCGCGCAGCATCAGCCGGTGGCTGACGATCTGGGCTTCCGAGGGGTTCTCTTTCAGAACCGGCAGAAAATAGCGGGACAGGCGCATCTTGGCTCCATCGGTGATGTGGGTTCTCGTTCCCGCCCGGTTTAGTGGGTGTGAGGAGTGCGGGCAAGGGCGGAGGTGGCGGGGGGGTCCAATCCGCAGGGGCCGAGTTCCCCCGGATGAAGCTAAAGGCGCCGGGCCGCAGCGCCCCCACCGGAACACAAGGTCAGGCGCGGGCCGTGCCGCTGCGCGGCACGGCCCAGAAAAATGCTCCTCCCTGCATGTCGTTTTTGGAACACCCCGGCGCAAAAGAACTTGAATCGTCATTCAAGATTCGGAAGTGTTAGCGGAAACGCCCCGGACAGACCGGGGCGCAAAGAGTCCGTGGGGAGAGAGACGTGACCAGAACCATCCATGAGCCGGCGCGCGAGATTCCGGTCATCCACGAAACCGAGGTGCTGGTGGTGGGCTCCGGCCCCGGCGGGCTGGCGGCGGCCTTGGCGGCGGCGCGGGCGGGGGTGGAGGTTACCCTCCTGGACCGCTTCGGCTGCTTTGGCGGCAATATCACCACCGTCGGCGTCGAGGGCTTTGCCTGGTACCGGCACGAGGAAACAGTGGAGGCCGGCGGCATCGGCTGGGAGTTCGAGGAACGCGCCAAGGCGATGGGCGCGGCGGTGCCGGAGAGCCAGTCGCTGTCCTATGAACTGGACAGCGAGGGCTTCAAGCTGGTGGCGGACAAACTGGTCGAGGAGGCCGGCATCCACCCGATGCTGCACCGGGTGTTCGTGGCGCCGATCCGCGAGGGCAACCGGATCACCGGCGTCATCGTCGAGAGCAAGGCGGGCCGCGAGGCCATTCTGGCGAAACGGGTGATCGACGCCACCGGCGACGCCGACATCGCCCATATGATGGGCGCGCCGACCGTCAAAACCCCGGTCGAGCAGATGCAGGCGGCCAGCGTGATGTTTCACATCGCAGGCGTCGACAAGCAGAAGTTCATGGAGGGCGTGAAGGCCGATCCGCAGACCTATGCCAACTGGTCAACCGGCGAATGGCAGGTGGAGACCGATGGCAAGGAGGACGGGATGTTCTCTCCCTTCCTGGCCAAGCCGTTTTCGCAAGCGATCCGCGACGGGGTGATCCCGGCGCATCTGAACACCATCGGCGGCACCTGGGGCGCGGTGCATGACAGCGGCGAGATGACCTATATGAACCTGGTGCATCTGGCGGGCATCGACGGCACCGACCCCGACAGCATGACCAAGGGCGAGATCGAGGGGCGCAAGCAGGCGATGCACGCGATTGACGCGCTGCGCGCCTACACGCCGGGCTGCGAAGGCGCGCGCCTGCGGAACTTCGGCATGACCATCGGCATCCGCGACACCCGCAAGATCGACGCGCATCACAACATCACCGAGGATGAGACCCGCAATCAGGGCCGGTTCGAGGACACCATCGGCATCTATCCGGAGTTCATCGACGGCTACGGCGTGCTGATCCTGCCGACCACAGGGCGTTACATGCAGATCCCCTACCGGTCGATGCTGCCGAAGGGGGTGGAGGGGCTGCTGGTCACCGGCCGCGCCATCGGCGGCGGCAAGATCGCCCATGCGGCGACCCGCAACATGGCCTGCTGCGCCGTTGCAGGACAGGGCGCAGGCATCGCCGCGGCGCTGTCGGTGAAATCGGGCTGCGGGTTTGACGCAGTGAACATTTCCGATCTGCAGCGGGAGCTGCAGCGCCAAGGGGTGAGAATTCACTGATAAGGGACCGCGCCCCGGCGCGGGGCGCGGTCCGCAGCAGAAGGTTGAACGCCAGCAGCCCGCGGCACGGCTGAGGCTATCCAGAATTTGCCCCCGGCCTTTTGCGCCTTATCCCCGCCTTGCCCACAGGCGATTTGCCCGCGCCCCTTGCAAGCGCCTGCCCCATCAGGGAAGACTACCGCCAAGGATCCTGAACCAAACAGGCCAAGGGCGGGTTGTCTGAACATGGCGCTACCAGCAAAGAAACAGTTGAAATACTGGGGCGTTGCCGCCCTGGTCTTTGCCGTGGTGATGTGGTCGCTTGGCCATGTGCTGCTGCCCTTCATCCTGGGCGCCGCGATTGCCTATATGATCGACCCGATTGCCGACCGGCTGGAGGCCTGGGGCATGAGCCGCGCGGGCGCCACCGCCACCATCACGGTGGGCACGCTGGTGGTGTTCGTGCTGGTGATTCTGCTGGTGGTGCCGACGCTGATCTATCAGATGATCGACCTGTTCAACGTGGTGCCCAAGCTGATCGGCGATGCGCGCAGCTTCGTCAATGAGCGCTTCCCGGCGGTGTTTGAACAGGACAGCCGCGTGCATCAGGCAATCACCGCCCTGGCCGAAACCCTGCAATCGCGCGCGGTGCAGGTGCTGCAATCGGTGGCAGGCTCCGCGGTGTCGCTGCTGAATGTGGTGGTGCTTTTGGTGATCGTGCCGGTGGTGGCGGTCTATCTGCTGCTGGATTGGGACCGGATGATCGCCCGCATCGACGAGCTGCTGCCGCGCGACCACCAGCCGGTGATCCGCCGCCTGGCCCGTGACATCGACGCGGCGCTGGCCTCCTTTATCCGCGGCATGGGCACGGTGTGCCTGATTCTGGGCACCTACTATGCCGTGGCGCTGATGCTGGTCGGGCTGAACTTCGGCCTCGCCGTCGGCTTTATCGCCGGGCTGGTCACCTTCATTCCCTACCTTGGCGCGCTGATCGGCGGCGCGCTGGCGATCGGGCTGGCGCTGTTCCAGTTCTGGGGCGATTGGATCTCGATCGGGCTGGTGGCGCTGATTTTTGTCGTCGGCCAGGTGGTCGAGGGCAACTTGCTGACCCCCAAGCTGGTGGGCGACTCGGTCGGGCTGCACCCGGTCTGGCTGCTGCTGGCGCTGTCGGTGTTCGGCGCCCTGTTCGGCTTTGTCGGGATGCTGATCGCGGTGCCGGTGGCGGCAGCGCTGGGGGTGGTTGCCCGCTTTGTGACCGAGCAGTACCTGGACAGCCGCCTGTATCAGGGCCAGGGCCACCGGGACGCGGAAACGGACTGAACCAGATGGCACAGCAGCTGAGCTTTGATCTCCCGGCGAAACCGGCGCTGGGGCGGGAGGATTTCTTTGTCGCGCCCTCCAATGCGATGGCGGTGGCGCTTCTGGACCCGCAGTTCGCCTGGCCCAGCGGCAAGCTGGTGCTGACCGGCCCCAAGGGCGCCGGCAAGTCGCATCTGGTGCATGTCTGGGCCAGCCAGACCGGCGCCCGCATCATTCCTGCGGCAGAGCTGACGGCGGAGGCGGTGCCGCAGCTGGCGCACGGCCCCATCGCGGTGGAGGACGTGCCGCAGATCGCCTGCGACCCTGAACGGCAGAACGCCCTCTTCCACCTGCACAACCTGGTGCTGGCGCAGGGCCATGCGCTGGTGATGACCGGCCAGCCCGCGCCGAACCTATGGGGTCTCAGCCTGCCCGATCTGCAAAGCCGGGTGCAGGCCGCCACCCATGCAGAGCTGCAGCCGCCGGACGACCAGCTTTTGGCGGTGGTGCTGGCCAAGCTGTTCAACGACCGCCAGATCACCCCCAAGCCGGATGTGATTCCCTATCTGGTGGCGCATATGGACCGCTCCTTTGCCGCCGCGGCGCAGATCGTGCGGCGGCTGGACCACCTGTCGCTGGCCGAAAAACGCAGCCTGTCCCGCCCTCTGGCGGTGCGGGCGCTGTCGGAGATCCGCGAAGAGGGCACGGAAAATGACGCAGCCGCAAGCGGTTGACCCCTGCCCGCCCTTCGGCGATCCTGACCGCGGATTGCAAGACGGAGCCCTCATGACCGTGACCCAGGACCCCGCCGCCGCCAGCACCGATTGGGGCCCCTTCGGGCGTCCGATTTTCCACGATCCCGGCGCCCGGGCGCTGTCCCGGGTGGGGGTGGTCGATGTCGGCTCCAACTCGGTCCGCCTGGTGGTGTTCGACGGCGCCGCCCGCAGCCCGGCCTATTTCTACAACGAAAAGATCATGTGCGCGCTTGGCGCGGGCCTGTCGGAATCGGGCCGCCTGAACCCCGAGGGCCGCGCCCGCGCCCTGTCGGCCTTGCACCGGTTCCAGTACCTGGCCAAGGGCATGGGGCTGCCGCCCCTGTCCGCGGTGGCCACCGCCGCGGTGCGCGACGCCGAGGACGGGCCGGAGTTCTGCGAAGAAGTGCTGCGCGAGACCGGCCTCAAGATCCACGTGATCGACGGGCGCGAGGAGGCGCGGCTGTCGGCGCAGGGGGTGCTCTTGGGCTGGCCCGGTGCCTATGGGCTGGTCTGCGATATCGGCGGCTCCTCGATGGAACTGGCGGAGATCCAGGAAAACACCGTCGGCCGCCGGGTGACCTCGCCGCTGGGGCCGCTGAAGCTGCGCGACGTCAAGGGCGGCCGCAAGGGCCGCAAGGAGTACATCAAGACTGTCATCGAGCAGCTGAAGGAAGAGATGGGCACCCAGCGCGACCGGCTGTTCCTGGTCGGCGGCAGCTGGCGCGCCATTGCCCGCATCGACATGCACCGGCGCGGCTATCCGCTGAAGGTGCTGCACGAATACCGGATGACCGCCAAGGACGTGCGCGAAACCGCCCGCTATATCGAGACCCGCAGCCTGGACAAGCTGCGCGAGGCCTGCGGCGTCTCCTCGAGCCGGATGTCGCTGGTGCCCTATGCCATCGACGTGCTGACCCGGCTGATCAAGACCTTCAAGCCCAAGGACATTGCAGTGTCCAGCTATGGCATCCGCGAGGGGCTGCTGTACGAGCAGATGCCGCAGCGGCTGCGCGCCCGCGATCCGCTGATCGAGGCGTCGCGCTTTGCCGAGATGAAGGACGCGCGCGTCCCCGGTTTCGGCAAGACGCTCTTTGATTTCGTGAGCCCCCTGTTCAGCGGCGCCCGCCACAGCAAGCGGCGGCTGGTCAAGGCCGCCTGCCTGCTGCATGACGTCAGCTGGCGGGCGCATCCCGACTACCGCGCCGAGGTCTGTTTCGACAACGCCACCCGCGCCAACCTGGGCGGGCTCAAACATTCGGAGCGGGTGTTCCTGGGGCTGGCGCTGCTGCACCGCTACAGCAACAAGCGGCAGGGCAGCTCATTCGAATACCTTTACGGGCTATTGGACGAAAAAGACCAGCACGAAGCCGAGGTGCTGGGCAAGGCGATGCGGTTCGGCGCCATGATGATGATGACCGGAAACGGCGATATCGGATCGCTGCGCTGGCAGCCGCGCAAGCGGGTTCTGCACGTGGAGCTGCCGGGCGCGGCGCGGCCGCTTTACGGCGAAGTTGCGGAGGCGCGGCTGAAATCGCTGGCCAAAGCCCTGGAGGCGGAGATTGAGCTGAAGTTCAGCAAGCCCGCCCCGCCGCCGGACACGGAGTCCGGGGCAGAATAACCCAGGCGGCATAACCCGGGCGGCGGGCGTCAGATCTCGGTGACGCCTTCCTCTTCGGCTGTTTCCTTGTCGGCGGGCACGTTGTCCTTGGGTTTCTTGCGGATGATAATATCGCCGTTGGGCAGGATCTCGGGCAGCTCATAGGCGCTCCAGTCCTCCACCTCCTTGGCGATACCGGCCAGCGCAGGCCCCATTTGCGACAGGAACTCAGCCATCGAGGGACCGGCTTCCTCCATCATGCCCTGCAGGCCCTCCAGCGCCGGCGCCATCTCCTGGCGCAAGCCCTCCCAGAACAGCTCCGCCCCGCGCTCCATCAGCGAGGGTCCGCTGTCCTCCGCGTCCGCGTCCTGGGCGGCAAGCGGGCTGGAGAGGAGGGCAATGAGGGCGGCGGGCAGAAGGATCTGTTTCATGGGGCTAATATAGGGCCACCCGCGCCGCGCGAACAGAGGGGGGCGGGAAAGGGTGCCGGGCCGGGCGTGTTCTCGGCCCGCAAACAGTCAGAGCACTTTGTCACTGGCACAACCTTATAGATACTAAGCCACTACAAATTAGTGTAATCTGACTTGGTATGTTATTTGTACAAGGAGACCACTTCATGCGCTCCCTTTGGGTTTCCCTATTAACTTTGGTCCTCGCCGTTTCCCCTGCTGCGGTTCAAGCAAGTGAAATAGCCGAGGCACTGACAAAGCTTCGGGCGTCCTTTGCGCGCACGGCTTTTTCTCATTTCAAGGCCATGCCTCTGCACCTCCGGTACGACGTGGAAGTTGGTGAAGTCATCCGCATCCAGGATGAACAGCGGCTGTTCGAAAGCGCTAAATGCTACCCGGGACTTGAGATTGAGGAAGACAGCACGACAGAATCCGTATCAGTTTCGCTGTCGCGGAAATCGGCGGTTGCCTTGGGTCTTGGGGGGAGCGCAAGTGTTTACGGGATCCCTGCTTCCGCCGAGGCTCAATTCAACAGGAATGTTCGCAGGAGCGTCCAGTCGGTACTGGTGAGAACCTCCCTGGCTTACCCGATGGCCGGTGCAATCGAATTGGTGTCCCCTACGGGGGATAGTGCTGACTGCGAGGCACTTTTTCCGCCTGCCAGCATTCCAATGGGCCCCGGACTGCTGGTGTCGTCCGTATTCACCGGCAAACTGATCACGCAGCAGGCAATCGACAGCGAAATTGCAGCCGGGATTGACGCCAGCGCCAAGCTGACACCCAGAGGGCTGCCCGTGGAAGTTACCGGCGAAGTGGATGCGAGCACCAGCACAACATCCGTCATTGCCCATCTTCGCCCGGAAGGCAGCATCGCTGTGCAGTCCGCCTTTATCAGCCGCCGCGCCTTGATGGACTATTATGCGCTGGCTCAGAATAATCTGGAAACCTGGGCGGAGCTGGAAGCGTTGATCGAAAGCTATATTTCGGGCGAAGAGCCCGGCCTGCTGGCAGACATCAAAAAAGAAATCTGGTCGCTATGGGAAAGACTCGACCAGCCTGAAGAAAGCCTCACCCGGTACAGGGAACGGCTGTTTGCGTCAGAAGATGCAGATTTTGTGGAGAAGGCCGCAGACTTGGATGTTCCTGAAGAAGCCTGGGATCGTATCGGAGACGTTGCGGCGGCTGAAGTGATCGTCACGACAACCATCGCTGAATAAGCTCTTTTTGGCGGTGACATAGCCTTGGAATACAGCCCGCCCCGGCCTCCGCCCCCTCACTCCAGCGCAATGTCCAGCGTCACCGGGAAGTGGTCGGAGGCGTTGAGCAGCGCGTCGCGCAGCTCCTCGTCGGCGTAGCATTCGGCGTCGTCGAACGGGTGCCAGATCCGCCACTGCGGGTCAAAGCGCATCAGGCTGTGCGAGATCATCACATAGTCCAGCAGCGCCGGGAAATAGCGTTTGCTGTCAGGGTTGTAGAACCGCGAGGTGCTGGGCAGCGAGGTGGCGCGCGGCTGCAGCAGGGATTGTGCATGGGGGTCGTTCAGCAGGTCGCCCAGCACGATCTCGATCGAGGACTGGCCGAAATGCTTTTCGTATTCGTCGGCGCCGGGGCCGTCATTCAGATCGCCCAGAACGATCACATGCTCTCCCGCCGCCGCATGTTCCGCCACCCGCCGGTGCAGCCAGTTCGCCTGCGCCAGCTGCTTGCGCTGGTTGGCGATTGACAGCGCGGTGATCTCCTCCGGCCCGTTGGCCCCGTGCGGCGCCTTGGACTTCAGATGCGCGCCGATCATCCGCAGCGCGGTGCCGCCGCGGGTGGTGACGGCCAGCTCCAGCGGCGGCTTGGAAAACGCGACCGTGTCCAGATGGTCGTCCACGTCGAGGTCGATCTCGAACGCGCCGTTGAACTGCGGCGCGGCGGCGCTGGCGCGGGCGTCATGCACCGCATCCAGCGCATCGGGATCATAGAGCAGCGCGATTTCCTGATGGGTGTCATTGGGAAACCCGCTGACCGCTTCGCGCGCGCGCAGGCCCGCCTCCGCTGCGAACGCCTCCAGCGCGCGGGTGGTGCGCTGGGTGCGTCCCGTATTAGGGGCTTCGATCACCATCACGGCATCGGCATCCAGTCGGCGCAGCACATGGGCAATCGCCCGTCCCTGGGTGTAGCGGTCCACCCCGTGCACACCGGACGGCTTGCCGTCCAGCATCAGCCGGTCGTTCTTGTCGAACAGGTAGGCGAACCATTCGATATTATACGTGGCCAGCCGCATTGCCGCCGCACCCGCTGATTTCATCCCAGGCGCGGTTGATGTCGATCATCCGCTTTTCCGCCAGCCGCACCGCTTCCTCCGGCACCCCGCGGGCGATCATCGCATCCGGGTGGGTGTCGCGCACCAGCTTGCGCCAGTGCTTGCGGATCTCCTCGCGCGGCATGTCCGGAGAGACGCCCAGCACCGTATAGGGATCCTTGGGCGCATCCGGCACGAAGCGCGCGCGCAGGGCCTGGAACTGCTGCGGGGATTGGCCGAAGATGCGGCTCACCTCCTCCAGAAACTCGTTTTCGCCGGGGTGGTAGAACCCGTCCGCCATGGCGATGTGAAACAGCCCCTCCATCAGGTCGCACAGGGTGGTGGGGTCGTTGGCAAACATCTTCTGGATGCGGCGGGCGTATTCCTGGTAGCCCGCAACGTCGGTGCGCGCCATGTCAAAAACCCGCGCCGCGCCGGCCTCGTCATCGCGGGCGATCTGGAACACCTCGCGGAAGGCTGTGACCTCGTCCCGCGTGACCTGGCCGTCGGCCTTGGCCATCTTGGCGCCAAGCGCAATAACGGCAATGGCAAAGGCCACGGTGCGTTCGGGCGGGGCGCGCAGGCGGTCGAAGACTTCGCTGAGGCTTTCGCCTGCGGCAAGCGCGGCCAGCGCGTCGGATATGCGGGTCCAAAGTGACATGGAGGCGAGCCTATCGGGGTTTGGGGGCGCTGTCAGGGGCGGGAATCCCCGGGGTCAGGATTTTCTGCATGAAAACAGTGTCGAGCCAGCGCCCCTGCTTGCAGCCAAGTTCAGGCATCCGGGCGGTTTCCGCATAGCCCAGGGCGGCGTGAAAGGCGATGGCGCCGGGGTTTGCGCTGCTGACGCTGGCAATCAGCACGTGGATCTCTGCCTGTTTTGCCTTCTCCTCCAGCGCCTGCATCAGCCTGCGCCCCGCGCCCTGCCCCTGTGCCGCGGGCAGCAGGTGGATGGTGTGTTCGGCGGTAAAGCGGTAGCCGGGGCCGGAGCGGAAGGGGAAAAAATACGCGTGGCCGAGGATCCGGGCGTCCTGTTCCGCCACCAGATAGCTGCCGTTGCAGGCGGCGATCTGCGCGCGCACCTGCTCCGGCGTTTTTTCGATGGTGTTGAAGGTGGCCAGCGTGTCGCGGATCACCCAGTTGGCGATGGCGCAGACGGCCTCCGCGTCGGCGGGGGTTGCGGGGCGGATGATCACCGCAGCACCCGTTGCCCGTGCGGCGTAGCGAATTCCGCCATCATTGCCGGCTCCCCGGCCTCCATCTTGAGGCGCGGGTCATTGAGAATGCGGTCCAGTGCGGTTTGCAGCTCTGCCGCCTCCGGGTGGCTGAGAACCAGACGGGTCAGCCGGCAGCCGGATTGCGGCAGCTTGCCCGCAGGTGGCTCTGCCTGCCACTGGAGGACTGCAGGAAAGAGGTTATCAAACGGCAGCAGCCCGTCCGCAGGCACCGTCATCAGCCAGCTGAGATCGCCGCGCTGCATCGAGACATGCCGCTGCGCATGGGGCGGCAGCATGTGTTTCTCCGCCGCTAGGTCTTCGCTGCGCAGGATCCAGTTATTGAGCCGTGCGGGGCCGGTGAATTGGTCGAGATTGAACCAGCGCGGCTGCTCCTCCGGCTGGGCCTCCGGGTCGATGGCGATGGCCTCCAGATAGAGCCCGTCCTCCAGCCCGATCAGCCGGTTATGGGTGCCATAGCGGGCATGCTGGCCGCCGGGGCCGAGGGGGAGGCCCAAAGCCTCTTCTGTATGGGCAACAGCTTCTTGCAGCGTCTGCCCTGCCACCGCCAGATGATCGAGTATCATATCCGCCCTCCCCCTTTTGCGCGTGAGACTAGCCGGACGGCGGCGGGGTGCAAGGCGGGAAATGCGGCCGGATGCGGCGGTTCCTTCAGACCCAGACCGCCGCCGCCCAGATACCGGCAATCACCGTCGGGTAAAACGTCCCGGCGAAACCGAGCCCCCGCAAGGGCGGCGACAGGTGGTAGCCGGACCAGAACAGTACCCGCATCAGCGCAAACGAGAGGCCAAGGGCAATCGCCACGGCGCCGCCCAGAGTGACGGCAGCAAAGGGCCAGACGGCCAGCGCCAGCACCAGCTGCTCGACTGTATTGGCCAGCACCCGCTGGTCGATCTCTGCCGCGGTGCCGGGCGCGAAGGGCTCTCCGTCGATGATGGCGTCATCGAAGAACCGCCGCTGCGCCAGGCGGCCTATGATCAGGGCCAGCACCAGTCCCGGCGCAAGAAAGGCACCGGGCAAGGCGATGGGGGCCGGGATGTACGGCAGGCCCAGCCATTGCGGCAGGCCGGTGACGACACCCCCCCAGAGGGCGCCGAGGGCCATGCCAATGAGGATCTGGGGGCGTTTTGAGCGCAGCATGACGCCACTCAACCACCGCCCCACGGGTTTGCCAAGGCGCAGCGCGCTGGCCGCGGCAGAAACCTGCAGCACGCGGCACAAAGGCCGTGAAAACAAGCGCTCCCGCCCGGCGCCGGCCTGTGCCAAAGGCACATCCGCGCCCGTTGGGCGCGGCATCGCGCCTCCGCGCGATGCAGGCAGCCCGCCCCAACGGGGCGGGCTGCCTGACCCAAAGCCGCCAAGGGGGCGGCCCGTAGGGCGGGCACCTGCGGGTGCGGGAGAGCTCCCCTGCCCCGCGCGGCCCTCGTTTGCTTAGCCGCGTGCCTCGCGGATCAGGCGCAGGATGTCCTGTGCCGCTTCCGGGATGTTGGTGCCGGGGCCGAAGATCGCCTTGACGCCCTTGGAGTACAGGAACTCGTAATCCTGCTGCGGGATCACGCCGCCACAGATCACGATGATGTCCTCTGCGCCTTCGGCCTTCAGCGCCTCGACCAGCTGCGGTGCGAGGGTCTTGTGGCCTGCGGCCTGCGACGAGATGCCGATCACATGGACGTCGTTGTCGATGGCGTCCTGGGCGGCTTCCTCAGGGGTCTGGAACAGCGGGCCCACGTCGACGTCAAAGCCGATGTCGGCAAACGCCGTCGCAATCACCTTGGCGCCGCGGTCATGGCCGTCCTGGCCCATTTTCACCACCAGCAAACGCGGGCGGCGGCCTTCTTCCTCAGCGAAGTCCTCGATCGATTTCTGGATCGCGGCAAAGCCCTCGTCGCCCTCGTAGGCAGCGCCGTAGACGCCGGCCAGGGTTTTCACCTCGGCGCGGTGGCGGCCGAATTCCTTTTCCATTGCCATGGAGATCTCTCCGACTGAGGCCCGCGCGCGGGCGGCTTCTACTGCGGCTTCCAGGAGGTTGCCGCTGCCTTCCTTGGCGCGGCGGGTGAGTTCTTTCAGCGCCGCCTGGCAGGCGGCCTCGTCGCGGGTCTTGCGCATGGTCTCAAGGCGGGCAATCTGCGCCTCGCGCACCGCGTGGTTGTCGACATCCAGGATGTCGATCGGGTCTTCCTTGTCCTTGCGGTACTTGTTGACGCCGACGACCACCTCTTCGCCGCGGTCGATCATCGCCTGGCGGCGGGCGGCGCTTTCTTCGATGCGCAGCTTGGGCATGCCGGACTCGACCGCCTTGGTCATGCCGCCCATCTCCTCAACCTCTTCCATCAGCGCCCAGGCCTTCTCGACCAGCTCGTTGGTGAGGCTTTCGATGTAGTAGGAGCCGGCCAGCGGGTCGACCACGTTGGTCACACCGGTTTCTTCCTGCAGCACCAGCTGGGTGTTGCGGGCGATGCGGGCGGAGAAGTCGGTAGGCAGCGCGATGGCCTCATCGAGCGCGTTGGTGTGCAGGGACTGGGTGCCGCCGAGGACTGCGCTCATCGCCTCATAGGCGGTGCGGATCACGTTGTTGTAGGGATCCTGCTCCTGCAAGGACACGCCCGAGGTCTGGCAGTGGGTGCGCAGCATCTTGGAGCGTTCGGACTTGGCGCCGAATTCGGTCATCACCCGGTGCCACAGGGTGCGGGCGGCGCGCAGCTTGGCGATTTCCATGAAGAAGTTCATGCCGATCGCAAAGAAGAAGCTCAGGCGGCCTGCGAATTTGTCCACGTCCATGCCCGCGTCCAGCGCCGCGCGCACGTATTCGCGCCCGTCCGCGATGGTGTAGGCCAGCTCCTGCACCAGGTTCGCGCCGGCCTCCTGCATGTGGTAGCCGGAGATCGAGATGGAGTTGAACTTGGGCATCTCGTTCGAGGTGTATTCGATGATGTCCGAGATGATCCGCATCGAGGGCTTGGGCGGATAGATATAGGTGTTGCGGACCATGAACTCCTTGAGGATGTCGTTCTGGATGGTGCCCGCCAGCAGGGACCGGTCGTGGCCCTGCTCCTCGCCGGCGACAATGAACGACGCCAGCACCGGGATCACCGCGCCGTTCATGGTCATCGAGACCGAGACCTTGTCGAGCGGGATGCCGTCGAACAGGATCTTCATGTCCTCGACTGAATCGATGGCCACGCCGGCCTTGCCGACATCACCGACCACGCGCGGGTGGTCGCTGTCGTAGCCGCGGTGGGTGGCGAGGTCGAAGGCGACCGAGACGCCCTGCTGGCCCGCGGCCAGGTTGCGGCGGTAGAAGGCGTTGGATTCTTCCGCTGTGGAGAATCCCGCGTACTGGCGGATGGTCCAGGGGCGGCCTGCGTACATGGTGGCCTTCACCCCGCGGGTGAAGGGGCCGAACCCGGGCAGCGTGCCCATGTGGGGCAGGTCCTTGGTGTCGTCTTCGGTATAGAGCGGCTTGACCTCGATGCCCTCCAGGGTCTGCCAATTGAGGTCGTCAACCGCCCGTCCGCGCAGCTCTTTCTCAGCCAGAGCCCGCCATTCGTCTTTGTTTGTCATCAGGTCTTCCTCTTGTCAGTGCGATACGGGGCGGGTTCGTGCCCGCCGCCTGTTTATCCGGGTCCTGTGCCAGCGCGGCGAGGCCGTCCGCCCCGCCCGCAAGCCACATCATGTCGTCGGCATACGCCTCGCGCAGATATGCGGTCTGCGCGCCGGTGAAGGGCCGCCAGCGGCCTGTGCCCTCCGGCAGCTCAGCCGCCGCGGAGGACGGCAGGCTGGCGCGCAGGTCCTGCAGGCAGAGCGACGCGTTCAAGCGCACCCGCGCGTGGGTGCGCGGCGCCTCGATGCCGGTGAGGGCCTCCAGCGCCGCTTCGGGCCGGGTGCCGAAGGTTTCGAACGGCAGAACGTGCAGGCGCACGCCGGGCATCGCGCAGGCAATGTCGGTGATCACGTCGCGCCAGCTGCGCGGCGCCTGCGCCAGCCGGTCCAGGCTGGCCTCCGTGGGCATCTTGTGGCCGCGCGCGACGGCATAGGCCAGCGCCGAAGTCCAGTAGGCATCAAGGCTGCGGATGCTGAGCGCGACATCCGTCACCGCACCGCCAAAGGCCTCGGCGAAGCGCGCCATGCGCTCCCCCGCGCCGCTGTAGAGGTCGCCGATGCGCAGGTTGGCGCGGACCGCGCCAAGCATGTTTTCCTCGCTGACCAGCAGCTGCTGCACGCCTGCGTCGCGGCTGGCCGCCATCTGGATTTGCAGCCGCCCCTGGGCCCGTTGCACCAGATCACGGCCGGTGACCGGAACCGGGCCTGGCTGGATGCCATGGAACAGCCCCCCGCCGCGGGTGCGGTACGGCCCCCAGAAGCCAATGCCCCGGCGGTGCAGCGGCTGCGCGTTCTGGCGCATGTATTCCTGAAACGATGTGGTTGCGCAGCGGTGCGCGCCGGTGTGAAGGATGACTTTCATCGTGTTACGGGACCTCTGCTGGAGGGCCGCAGGCCGCAGCCCGGTCGTGGGGAATTGCACAATCATGGCCGGCAACCCCTCATTATCCCGTTAACGATGATATTTTTTGGCCGGGCCGCGGAATTCACGGTCGCATTTGCCGCCGCCGCACATATATTCAACGGGACAGGAGAGATCATGAAAGCAATCCTATCCGTTGTTTTGGCAGGCTTTATTCCGCTGGCGTCAGTGGCCGCCGACGGCAGCACATCCGACTTGATCCAGCCCGGGTATGATGTGGAGCTGGAGGAGTTCCAGTGGACGCACCGCCCGGTTGTGGTGTTTGCCGACAGCCCCGAGGACCCGCGGTTCCACGAGCAGATCGAGCGTCTGATGCAGGGCGCCGACGCCCTGCGCGAGCGCGATGTGGTGGTGCTGACCGACACCGATCCGGCGGCCAAATCCGCCTTGCGCAAGAAGCTGCGGCCGCGCGGTTTCATGCTGGTGCTGGTGGGCAAGGACGGCGGCGTCAAGCTGAGGAAGCCGCATCCCTGGACGGTGCGCGAACTGTCCCGCACCATCGACAAGTTCCCGGAACGGCTGCGCGAAGTGGAAGAGCGGCGCGGCGGCTGAGCCCGCCCGGCAGCTCCGGTCAGCCGTTGCCGCGGACGTAGATCAGCGCCATTGCCTGTTTGTCCAAGACCACCATCGCGCCGGTTTCCGGCACGAAGACCAGGCTGGAACCCGGGTTGCGGATCGCCTGATAGTACACCGATTTGACCAGGTCGGTCATGCAGCTGACCCCGGCCAGACCGGAGTTCAGCACCCCCAGCCCCTGCGGCAGGTCGCGGGACATGATGTCCTCTGTCACCGCGTTGGGGGATTTGCCGGACACCGCAAACAGCACCGGCTGGCCCGCCTCCAGCATCTTCATGCCGGTGTTGAGCGAGCGGGCCCGGCCCACCAGCGAGGTGATGCGCGGGTTTTCCGCAGTGTGGAACACCGCGGCGGTGCAGCTCATAGAGCTCTGGAAGAAAAACGTCTCCCCCAGGTCCACCCAGGCGGACAGCTGGGCGCGCAGCGCCTCCTCCTTGTCCAGCGCGCAGCCGGACAGCAGCGCCAGAGCGGTCAACAGGCAGGTCAGGAGACGGGTCATGCGGCACCTTGAGGTCTTCAAACGCCCTCAAGCTGTCAGAAATTCCTGAAGATTCGGTGCATGGCGCACCGGGGGCCGGGGCAGGCACGGCCGCGGGGGCGGGGAAACCCGCCTGCCCGGCTGCATATGCGCCTGCCCCGAAGTGCATTATTCGAATTCCATGATCACATCGTCGACCGCCAGGCTGTCGCCCGCGGCAGCGTTGATCTTGGAGACGACGCCCTTCCTCTCGGCGCGTAGGATGTTTTCCATCTTCATCGCCTCGACGGTGCAGAGCGCCTGGCCCTCCTGGACCTCCTGCCCCACTTCGACATCGACCTTCACGATCAGGCCGGGCATCGGGCAAAGCAGCATCTTGGAGGTGTCCGGCGCCTGTTTTTCCGGCATCAGCGCCGCCAGTTCGGCCTGGCGCGGGGTGCGCACATGGACCTTCAGATCGGCGCCGCGGGACCGGATGCGGAAGCCCTGGGTGACCTTGCCGGTCTTCAGCACCAGGGTTTCGCCGTTCACCTGCAGGGTTGCCAGATGGTCGCCCGGGGTCCAGTCGGAGGACACCCGGTAGCTGCCGCCGCCCTCGAAGTTGACGGTTGCGCCCTCGCGGTCGGCGTCGATCACCACGGCGAAGGACTGGCCCTGCAGCGAGACAACCCAATCGGTGCCAACCTTGCGCTCGTGGTTGTCCATCCGGCCCGACACGCGGGTGCGGCGGATTTCGGCAACCCGGTGCATGGCGGCGCAGGCGGCCGCGATCTTGCGCAGGTCGTCGCTGTGCAGTTCGACGCCCTCGAAGCCCTCGGGATACTGCTCCTCGATGAAGGCGGTGGTCATCGAGCCTTCGATGAAGATCGGGTGATCCATCACTGCCGACAGGAACGGCAGGTTGTGGCCGATGCCCTCCACCTCGAAGCTGTCGAGCGCGATCCGCATGGCGTCGATTGCGTCCTCGCGGGTCGGCGCCCAGGTGCAGAGCTTGGCGATCATCGGGTCGTAGTACATCGAGATCTCGCCGCCCTCATAGACGCCGGTGTCGTTGCGCACGGCGGTTTCGCCTGCCGGCGCATCGCCCTGCCATTTGCCGTTTTCCAGCATCGGGCCAGCGGCGGTTTCCTGCGGCGGGCGGTAGCGGGTCAGGCGGCCGATGGAGGGCAGGAAGCCGCGGTAGGGATCTTCGGCATAGAGACGGTTTTCAATCGCCCAGCCGGTGAGCTTCACGTCTTCCTGGCGCAGCGGCAGTTCGGCGCCGTCGGCGACACGGATCATCTGCTCCACCAGGTCGACGCCGGTGATCAGCTCAGTGACCGGGTGCTCCACCTGCAGGCGGGTGTTCATTTCCAGGAAGTAGAAGTTCTTGTCGCCATCGACGATGAATTCCACGGTGCCGGCGGAGGAGTAGCCCACGGCCTTGGCCAGAGCCACGGCCTGCTCGCCCATCGCCTTGCGGGTTGCTTCGTCCAGGAACGGCGACGGGGCCTCTTCCACGACTTTCTGGTTGCGGCGCTGGATCGAGCATTCGCGCTCGCCCAGGTAGATGCCGTTGCCGTGCTTGTCGCAGAGCACCTGGATTTCGATGTGGCGCGGCTGGGTGACGAATTTCTCGATAAAGATCCGGTCGTCGCCAAAGGAGTTCGCGGCCTCGTTCTTGGAGGACTGGAAGCCTTCCCGGGCCTCTTCGTCGTTCCAGGCGATGCGCATGCCCTTGCCGCCGCCGCCGGCGGAGGCCTTGATCATCACCGGATAGCCGATTTCATTGGAAATCTTCACCGCCTCGTCGGCATCGGCGATCAGGCCCATGTAGCCGGGCACGGTGGAGACGCCGGCCTCCTGGGCGATCTTTTTAGAGGTGATCTTGTCCCCCATCGCCTCGATCGCGCCCTTCGGGGGGCCGACAAAGGCAACGCCTTCGGCCTCAAGCGCCTCGGCGAACTTGGAGTTCTCAGAGAGGAAACCGTAGCCCGGATGCACCGCCTGGGCGCCGGTCTGGCGGATCGCCTCCATCACCTTGTCGATGACGATATAGGACTGGTTGGCCGGCGGCGGGCCGATGTGGACGGCCTCGTCGGCCATCTGCACGTGCAGAGCCTGTTTGTCGGCGTCGGAGTAGATGGCAACGGTCTTGATGCCCATTTTCCGCGCGGTTTTGATCACGCGGCAGGCGATCTCGCCCCGGTTGGCGATCAGGATCTTATCAAACATAGGCAGTCCCTTGTTTCTTGGTATTCCGGAATGCAAAACGCCGCGCCCGGGGCAAGCCCAGGCACGGCGTAAGCGCGATAGGATGTGCAGCCCCGGCGGGGCCGCTGTTCAAAGCTGCGGCGGCAGCCTCAGCATTTGCGGGGGTTTTGTTCGCAGTAGACAAGGTTTGCGGCAACGCCGACAGCGGCGCCGGTGACCAGGTTGGCGTCCAAGAGCGCAGCGCCCGCTGCGCCCGCGCCTGCGCCATAGACGACGCGTTCGCCGGTGGTGTCGCCGCAGGCCGCCGCCAGGCCGCACAGCGAGAGCGCTGCGATAAGAGATTTTGCCCGCATGTCCATGTTCCTTCTTCCGGGGACGTAAGTGTCCCGGCGGAATTTGCAGGCAAGGCAGTCAGGCGCAACGGCCGAGCGGCAGGGACCCTCTGTTGGGCGGAGGCTTGCCGTATCGGGGGGGCGTAACGGCAAGCTTCCGCCGCTGCCTGAAGGGGATAAAAGACGGGCAGGCCGCGGATGGGGTCGCGTACCTGCCCGTTCAGGCGAAGGGGCCGGAACAGATGCTCGGCACAGCAGCGTGGCTGCGCTGCTTGACTCACGATGCACGCCATGGCCGCGGGTGTAAGCCCCTGAAATCCGGCGCCGCGGATTTGGGCAGATTCCCGCTGTTTCACAGGGGCCGTGTGCGAGTTCACGCCGATGTTACGGACCGCACCCCGGCAACTGCCGCGGGAGCGCATCAGCGGCGTCACATATCCGTGACGCAGGTGACGCTGCCGTGAACCGCGGCGGCTGCCGCGCAAGGCCGCGCGTGAACAGACCCCTTTGCCGGGGACAGGATTCCGGTTGCCAGGCATGGCCTTGGGGCACGGGTTCACAAATCCGGCAGCAGAGCGTGAGTTTCCATCACCTTTAGCGGCGCTGTGGATCACGGCTGCTCTCTTTGATGTCACTTCCCCCTGTTTGACCTGCATGGGAGCCTTGAAGAACACCAAATAAGGAGGAGGGATAACCCCATGAAAAAAGTGCTTAAAGGGCATTTCACCCTGGCTGCTGCAGCCCTTGCCGCCAGTGCCGGGCTGGCGCAGGCGGACACCCAGTCCGAACTGCTGGACCTGCGGGCCCGCGTCGAGGCGCTGGAGGCGGAAAACCAGCAGGCCGGCAGTATCCCCGGCGACTTCCGGCTTGGCGGCACGTCGGTCGATATCTACGGCTATGTCAAAGCCGATTTCTTCTATGACTTCGACTTCATCCAGGGCGACAGCGCGTTCGTGAACAACATCGGTGAACCGGTGAACGCCACCGACGGCAGGTTCGACGCAACCATCCGGCAAACCCGGCTGGGTATCCGCACCAGCACGCAAACCGGTATCGGCCTGCTTCAGGGCCAGCTCGAACTGGACCTGTTCGGCGGCTCCGCCAGCAGCCCGGAACTGCGGGTGCGCCACGCCAATATACAGATCGGCGACAACTGGCTGATCGGCCAGACCTGGACCAACTTCATGCCCATCGGCCAGTATCCCGTGTCGGTGGAATTCAACGGCCCGGTTGGCATCGCCTTCGCCCGCAAGCCGCAGGTGCGCTACAGCAACAGCTTCGGCAACGGTTTCGACTACAGCCTGTCGATCGAAGAAAGCGCGGTTCCGTCCAGCGACCCGATTTTCACCGCTGCGGCGCAGTACAGCAATGACCTGTTCACGGCCCGGATTGCCGGACTGGTCGGCAATGCTGAGAGCGGCGCCGTCGAAGTCGACCAGACCGGCGTCACCCTGTCGGGCGCGATCACCCCGTGGACCGGCGGCCTGATCCAGGCCACATATGTCACCGGCGAGGCGATCGGCCCGCTGCTGATCGGGCTTGGCGATGCCATTGTCGGCGGCCAGGCCAACGACGTGGACGGCTATACGCTGGAATTCCGGCAGCAGATCAACGACCAGTGGAATGTCGGCGTCGCCTACGGGCGCGAAGATTACGATCTGCCGACCTCGACCGGCACGCTGTCGTTCACCGAGCTGGAAACCATCCACGTGAATGCGTTCTACAGCCCGACCGACAACCTGACGTTCAGCGCCGAATATATCTTTGGCGAGCGCAACGACACGATCTCCGGCAACAGCTTTGACGGCGACCGGATCCAGCTGGCGGTGCAGCTGGACTTCTGAAAGGCGGGCCGCCCCGCAGCGCAGACCCCTGCCCCGCAAGAAACCTTGCGGGGTTGCGGGCGTAATATGCGTGCGGGGCGCCTGCATCAGCTGAACGCCTCCGGGAACGCGGCGCGCGCCGCGGACTCGTCAATGACCAGCAGCGCCTCATAGCTTTCCGGATCAAACGGATCTTCGGCCGGGATCACCTCGCGGCCGAACAGCCAGCTGAGACGCCCTGCGTCGAGGTTGCCGCGTTCAAACGGCTGGTCGCCGAAATGCTCCCACAGCGCCTGCATGAAGACGGCATCGACGCGCCTGTCGACGTTCTTGCGGTCGCGGAAGCGCTCGCGCCGGATCAGCGGCGTCACCCCTTTGGGGTTGGGGCGGCGGATGGTGAATTGGAAATCAGTGCCGGGCATACGGCCCGGGAACCCGCGGTGTTTCAGCATATGGGTGCCTCCTGTCCGGCACCCCACGGGGCGGCGGGGGCCGGCCGCAGGGCCGGACCCCTGTAGTGATTAGTTGTACTTGCCGGTGAATTCCGGCTCTTGCGAGACCGGCTGCGGCTCAACCACAACGAACTCTTCTTCCTGCTGGGCGCAGGCGGTGACGGCGGCCAGCAGGCCGGCCAGGGCGATAAGCTTGATGCTCTTGGACATTTCTGTCTCCTGATAAAATTTGTGAAACCTGCGGGGGCTGCGCCCGCCGCCTGCCTCAACCTCAATGCGAAGGCAGCCAAACGACTGCCCGGGCCGAGGATAGCCCGGTTTGCATCCGAGTCACATGCAAATCGCGGCAATTGGCAGCGCTGTGGCTGCAATGCCGCAAGTTTCCGCCGATCTGAGCTTTGCCCCGCAAGATATTGTGGACGCATCAGAAAGCCTCCCACATGCAGGCCGCGCCGTCGGGGCGGTAGGCCTCAAAGAACTGGGTCGCCTCCGGGTCCTGCGCGCCAAAGGGCAGCTCCCGGTCGGACAGCGAAATCACCACCCGCGCGGCCGTCATCCCGCGGTCGGCCAGGTAAGGCAGCGCCAGGGTGCCGCACAGGTGGTCCATGTCGGGGGCCGCGGTGTCATAGCTGACGGTGCCGATGCCGCGGGCGATCTGCGGCGCCAGGAAACGGAACCGCGCCCAGGTCTGGCCCGGCTGGCCGGGTGCTTGGTCCAGCAGCACCTCGGCCAGCGTCACGGGCTGGCCCGAGGGCACGGCAATGGCGTCTGCGGCCAGCGCGGCCTGGGCCAAGAACGCAAAGGGGATGGCCGCCAGATATCCGCAGCCCCGGCCCCCGGTTTCCCGGGCTCCTCCGGCCGGAGCTGCAGGCGCTGCGCAAATCGCGCGCGCTGTCTGATATCGGCTGGAGCGGATCATGACGCTGATTCGCTCTTCATGTCAATTTTTGCCGCGAATCTGTGCGAATCTCCCGCATCTGCCCGGGAATCACGCAGCCCGCCCCCCTGCCGCCTGCCGGCATGGCGGACCCAGCGGGCCCGGCTGGCCGGGTTCTCCAGGATCTCAGCGATTTGCCCGGCGGCATTGCCGGGCACCCGGCCCGTCACCTGCCCGCCTGCGCGCACCTTGAGGCCCTGCCCTTCGGTGGTGATTTCCACCACCGGGGAGAAGCCGCGCAAAGACTGCAGCTTGCGCCACATGTCCTGACGGATCTGATGCGCCAGCCGCAGCGGGTCGCCCGCGGGCAGCGCAGTCTCTGCCGCCACATCAAACCGCGCAGGCAGGCGGCGCGACAGCGTCAGGCTGCTGTCCGTGCGGATGATATGCCAACGGCTGCGGGTCACGCT